>NZ_CAUVXO010000034.1:0-2055 GCF_963555865.1 Protofrankia sp. Cr1 | reverse complement strand
GAACTCCTCGATCGAACAGGCCCTCGGCACACCGGCGGCCGATCCTGCAATACTCGGAGACGACCGGCTGCCCGGAGACGGGGACGACAGCCACGCGGAACAGGCACGGAACGGCCAGCTCGACGATCAGGCCAACCGGGTCGAAGCCGCAGGTCAGGAGGGCTCGCCTAGTGGCCGATGGCGGTGGTCTTGAAAACCACTAGGGGTGGCAACGCTCCTCGTGGGTTCGAATCCCACGCCCTCCGCTCCGACCAGTATCTTTGGCCTGAATCCGCAGGCCACGGTACTTTTGATCTTTCCTTTTACGATCTTTCTGTACCTTGTGGATGTCCGGCTGTGGCCGACCTGGAGCGGCCGTCGGTGGCGATCCAGTGCCCGTCGGGGGAGAAGATCACTGTGTTCACGGGGTCGCCTTCCATCACGCTCTCGGGTATGCGGTCGAGCGGGGGTGGCTCGGCTCGAACCCGGTGGACGGTGACCAGTGGCGGGAGCCGGAGGTTGCCAAGACTGTGGACCGCCGGGTTGTCGCCAATCCGGCGCAGGTTCGGGATCTGCTCGCGGACGTCGCCGGGCAGGGGACGACAGGTCGGCATCTCGTAGCCTCCTATGGCTGCATTTACTTCGCGGGTACCCGGCCGTCCGAGGGCCTGGCGCCGCGCGGGTCGGACTGCTTCCTGCCGACCGAAGGTTGGGGCCGCCTGGACCTGGCGGCCAACGAACCCCGTGCTGGGCATGGTTGGACGGATGACGCGGCGCCCCGTAAGCGGCGCGGGCTGACGCGGCGGGTGAGAAGGAAACCCGCCCGGTACCGATCCCACCCGCGTACGTGCGGACGCTGCGCTACCACATCGACAACTTCGGTGTCGGCATGGAAGGCCGGCTGGTCCGAACCGCGGCCGGTGGTGCCCCACAGGAGAGCACGTACACCCGCGCGTGGCGGAAGAGGCCCGAGAGAAGGCGCTCACACCGGAGCAGGCCGCGTCACCGCTCGCCCGGCGTCCCTACGACCTGCGCCACGCTGCGGTTTCCCTCATCTACAGATGTCCGCACCCATTGCAGTACTCCGGTCTCGGAGGGTTCAACTCCCACGGCCCGGCGTCAATCACCTGGCGCGTATATCTCGCTCACTTTCTTGCGCGAAAGCTGTCAATGTCTGAGCGTACTCCGATCGCCGTGCCGGTACGGAGCGGCGTCGACGTGCTGCCGCTCTGGCACTCTGGTATTTTGTTAAATGGAGAGCGCTCCGCTGTCGCCAGGGATTCCAAGTTCGCTTAGGTACGTGATGCGAGCGTTGATGGCAGCCGAGAAGTGGCGCCAGTCGAGGCTTTCGACAAGCTCGACCGGCCGCGGGTTGTGGGCCGACGAGGTGACATAGCAGACGGCGTCGTACAGGTTTTCTGCCATGAGTCGTTCACAGAAGATTGCGAATCTTTTCTGGTAGGAGGCTCCCTGCCAGATTGTCTCGACCGGGAATGCGCCTTTGTTCAGTCGAACTTCAGAGCGTGACCCGAGCTCATCCTGCATGATAAAAAAATAGCCGAGCCATGGCTTCTCGCCGAGGTAGGAGTCGACGAGCACTGCCCGTCGGAAGTCCACGGCGCTTCCAAGCGCTTCCTCGACTCTGTTGTTGTAGTTGTTGCCGAATGACGGCCCGCCGAGGGCCTTGAGTTCGAACGCGGCGACTAGGACGTTGCCATAAGCAACTATGATGTCCCACCTTTTTTGCGGGCGGTAGTATCCCGGGAGCTCCAAGCCTTGACTGACCGTTACGCGAATGGATCCGGAAGGATATCCAGCCTCGACGAAGAACTTGGCGAGGAGGGTTGCGATGGCATCGAAGTGTTTGCCGCCGCGCACAGATCCCGCGATTCCCGCACCAACTTTCTCCCTGACAGCGGAAAGCTGGTTCTGGGTCTCTTTGACGCCCCAATAAGCAGCGATTGCTTCTTCGAAGTCCTCACGGGTTACGGTCAAGACTTCCCTTTCTCAGTCTGGCAGGCTAGACAGGCCGTAGACGCGCAGAGCAGTCTCTGTCGCGGCGTCGACGTCGCGACG
>NZ_CAUVXO010000033.1:21890-24920 GCF_963555865.1 Protofrankia sp. Cr1 | reverse complement strand
GGGTTCATCTGGAGACGATGAGGACGACCGCGACGATCAGTCCGAGGGTCACGACCGTGCCCCGCAGCGCGGCCGCGGGCAGCACCCGGGCGAGGCGTGCGCCAAGGACACCACCCGCGTAGGACGTGACCAGCAGGATCGCCGCGAAGGCCCAGGAGACCTGGGCGCTCACCACGAACACGGTGACGCCGATCGCGTTGATCCCGAACGAGAGCAGCGTCTTCGCGGCATTGGTGCGCTGGATGTCGTCGGGTAGCAGGATTCCCAGCACACCGAGGAGCAGCACCCCCAGCCCGGCACCGAAGTAGGAGCCGTAGACCCCCGCCAGGAACACCCCCGCGCGGGTCGGCCAGGTGACATCGCTGTTGGTGACACCGCTGGTGGTGGGCCTGGCAGCGGACGCGGTGGCACGCCGGCCGGCGACCAGCCGGGCCAGCCACGGCTGGGCGCCGAGCAGCCCGCAGGCCGCCACGACCAGGTAGCCGACCACCGCCCGGAAGGCGCCCGCCGGTGTGACCACCAGCACCATTGCCCCGGTCAGCCCGCCGAGCAGCGCCGGGATGGCGAGCGCGCGCAGCCGGGTGGCCTGGCCCGCCAGTTCCCGTCGGTAGCCGAGCGCACCGCCCGCGTATCCGGTCACCAGCCCGACCGAGGATGTGATGTTCGCGGTGAGTGCCGGCATTCCGGTGGTGAGCAGCGCGGGGAAGGCGATCAGGGTGCCGCCGCCGGCAACCGCGTTCACCGCTCCGGCCAGCAGGCCGGCGGCCGCCACGAGTCCGCCGTCGGCTGGTCCCACATCGCCCTCCGCGTCCGGTAGAAGTCAGGTACAGGTCAGTACACCCGCTCCCGGGGAAAAGCGCCGTATCGACCTTGATAAGCCCTGTGCGCACAATTTCTTATAAACAGATTACTTATTCTGTTGGATATCCTGCTTGCCGGCGATATTGGTTACCGCTACATTCCGTATGATAGCGGCGGGTCCCGGAGTTTCCGGGCGGAGATGGGCGGCTCATGGACGTCGGATTCGGTATGCCGCGCGACGCTCACCGTGTGACCGGGCTTTCGTGACCAACCTGCTCGGATACGCGCCGCTCAGTCTCGGCACCGGCGCGTTGTACGCATTGGTGGCGGCGGGAGTGGTGGTCATCGCCCGCGGTGCCGGTGTGATCAACTTCGCCCACGGCGCGCTGGTGATGTGGGCGGCGTATTTCTTCAGTGCGGCCCAGGAGAACTGGGGCCTGCCGGTCGCGCCGGCGGGTGCCCTGACGGTCGTGGTCACCGCGGCGATCGGCTTCGCCTTCGCGGTCCTGGCGATGGGGCCGCTGCGGGGCTCCTCGCCGCTGACCCGCGCCATGGCGACGCTCGGCCTGCTGATCATCCTGCAGGCGCTGGCAGGTCTGTTCTTCGGGTCCCAGGTGCGGTCGTCCCCGTCGGTGCTGCCGGCCGGAGAGCTGACCATGTTCGGCCGGGTGGTCGGTATCGACCTGTTCGTCCGGCTCGCCGCGGTGGCGGTCGTCGTCGCCGTTGTGTGGGCGTTCTTTCGCTTCACCACCTTCGGCCTGGCCGCGACGGCTGTGATCGACAACCCGCGGGCGGCGGCCGCCGCCGGATGGTCACCAGGCGCGGTCGCGGGCGCGGCGTGGTGTGTGGGCTCGGCCCTCGCCGGTCTCGCCGGAGTGCTGCTGGCGCCGCTGGGCAATCCGCTGTCGTCGACAAGCCTGATCATGCTCGTGGTGCCCGCGCTCGCTGTCGCGCTCATGGCGCGGTTCCACTCGCTGCCGGGGGTGTTGGCCGGGGGTCTCGCGCTCGGACTCGTCGAGCTCCTCACGCAGGTCGGCCTGGTCACCGCGCATCCCGCGTGGACCGGAGCCGATCGCGCCATCCCACTCATCGTGATTGTCTTCTATCTGGTGGTGCGCGGCCACGGCATTCCCGACCGCGGACACATAGTGGCCCGACACCCGGAGCTCGGCGGTGGCCGGATCCATCCGCTGGCCCTGGGCATGCTGCTGGCGGTTGCCCTGGCGCTCATCTGGTTCGTGCTACCGAGCGACTGGGTGACTGCCGTCGGCGCCAATGCGCTCTGGGCACTGCTCATGGTGTCGCTGGTGGTCCTGGTCGGGTTCGCCGGCCAGATCTGCCTGGGCCAGCTCGTTCCGGCCGGCGTTGCCGCGCTCATCACCGGCCGCATTGTCGCGATCTGGCACTGGCCGCTGCCCGCGGCGCTGGTCGTGGGTGTCAGCGGCGCTGTCGCGGTGGGGCTGCTGTTCGCACTGCCCGCCCTGCGCACCCGGGGTCTGCAGCTCGCGATCGTCACACTGGGTATGGGTGCTGCCGCCGACGCGATCCTGTTCCAGCGGGGTTATCACTCGCCACCGCCGGCGGGTACGGCCGCGACCATCTTCGGCGGGCTGGGTTCACCCGAGGGCACTGTGGTGGGTACGCAGTCGGTCTTCGGTGTCGAACTTGACAAGATTGACAATCCGGACGGCTTCGCCACGCTCGTGCTGGTCGTGTTCACGCTGGTGGCGCTCGCCGTGGCCAACCTGCGCCGGGGCCGCGCCGGGCGACGGCTGATCGCGATCAGGGCCAACGAACGTGCCGCCGCCGCGCTCGGTATCAGCGTCGTCGGCGCGAAGCTGTACGCGTTCGCGCTGTCAGCCGCGATCGCGGGGCTCGGCGGGGTGCTCTACGTCTTCTACCAGTACGGTGAGGTCGGGAACATCAACTACGGCGCGGGGACGTTCGCGCCGTTCGGTTCGATCATGTTGCTCGCCTTCGCCGTGGTCGGCGGGATCGGCTGGGTGAGCGGATCGGTCGCGGGCGCGACGCTGGTGGTCGGCACCCTCGGTACGCGCATCGCGATGGCGGTCGGCGAATGTCTCGGCGGGCCGGGCTGGCTGGTCCATCTCGACCGGTACCTGCCGCTTGCCAGCGGCATCGCGCTGATTATGATCATGAATGGTTCCGGTGGGGGGATGGCGGCGGACAACGTCCGCACCATCCGCCGCGCGCTCGACCGGCTTGGAT
>NZ_CAUVXO010000033.1:1259-21754 GCF_963555865.1 Protofrankia sp. Cr1 | reverse complement strand
TGGCCGGACCGGCCGGTGCGCGCCGCCGCCCGGCGCCACCGTCGTCTCGCCCGTCTGCTGGCAGCCGGCCGTGGTGCCGGCGGGCAACCCATGCCGGTGGAACCCGTGTCGGTGCGGCCCGCACGCCTCGCGGTTGCCGGCCTGACGGTCACATTCGGCGCGCTGACCGCGGTACGCGACATCGACCTCGCGGTGGGGCCGGGCGAGGTGGTCGGGCTGATCGGGCCGAACGGGGCCGGGAAGACGAGCCTCATCGACGCCATCAGCGGCCACACTTGTGCGGCAGCCGGGGTGGTGACCCTCGGTGGGACACCGTTGGACCGGCTCGGGGCATCCCGGCGTGCACGCGCCGGGATCGGCCGCTCCTTCCAGCACCTCGAGCTGTTCGATGATCTCACCGTGCTGGAGAACATCCAGGCGGGCAGCGACCCACGGGACTCCAGGGCCTACCTCACCAACCTGCTGGCGGCGCGGGAGCGACCGTTGCCGCCCATAGCCGTGTTCGCGATCGGCGTCTTCAGGCTGCGTGACGATCTGTTCCGCACCGTCTCGGAGCTGCCCTACGGTCGCCGGCGGCTGGTCTCGGTCGCCCGCGCCGTGGCCGCGGCGCCGTCCGTGCTGCTGCTCGACGAACCGTGTGCCGGGCTTGACCAGACCGAGTCCGCGCAGCTGGCCCGGTTGCTGCGTCGCCTCGCCGACGACTGGGGACTCGCCATCGTCATCAATGACCACGACATGAGCGTCATCCGGGGTGTCTGCGACCGGGTGGCCGTCGTCGACGTCGGCAGGAAGATCGCCGAGGGTTGGCCGGCCGAGGTGTGCCGCGATCCCCGGGTGCAGGCGGCCTATCTGGGCCGACCGGTCGGTGAATTCGAACGGAAGGGGCTCGCGGGTGCGTAGGGCGCGACTTCGGATGATCGCGGCTGGTCTGGGTGGCGCGCTGGCTCTGGCCGGCATGTCGGCGTGCGCGCACGGTGGCGACGGCGCCGGTTCACCACGACCGGCGGGCAGCTCTGGCGCACCGGTCACGTTGATGATCATCGCGCCGACGGGGACCACCGGCGGGAACTACCCGGAGATGGTGGCGGCTGCCAGGGCCGCAGTCCGGGGCGTCAACGCCCGGGGAGGGATCAAGGGGCATCCGGTCGAACTGGTCCACTGCAACGAGAACAACGACGGGTCCGCAGCGGCGGCCTGCGCGAAACAGGCGGCCGACACCGGCGTCCTCGCGGTCGTGTCGGAGACCAGCGGCACGGGCGGCATCATGGCGACCCTCGCGAAGGCCGGGATCGCCTCGGTCGGTTCGGCCGGAGTGTCCGCGGACGGCTCCGAGCTGCACTCCCCGATCAGTTTTGTGCTCAGCCCGCTGGTCATGTTCCCCGCGGTCTGCCCGTCGCTGCTGAAGAAGATCGGTGCCAGGCATCTCGGTATGGTCGGTTACGATCTTTCCGCCAGCGATCGTCTTCTCACCCTCGGCCAGGTCGGTGCCAGGGCCGTCCAGCTTCCGGCCAGTCCGGTGGTACGGGTGCCCATCACCACGAGCGACTTCACGCCGACCGTGACCCAGCTGACCGCGGCGGGCGCCGACGGCGCGGTCATGGTGGTCACCGAACAGGCCGCTGTCGCGGTGATGCGCGACGGCGGCGAACGGCTCTCCTACTGCCACGCGACCGGCGCGATCTCGGACGCCAGCCTGGAGCAGCTGGGGCCGGTCGCGGGCCGGCTGGTCGAGGCCACCGCCTACCCCGAGCTCGACGAGGCCGACCAGTTCAGCGAACTGCGGCGGATGCGCGCGGAGCTCGACGCCGAGTACAGTACCGGCGACAGGGACGCGTCTGCCGCACTGTGGAAGTCGAGCACGTCGCTGAACGGATGGCTGTCGGTGCAGGTCGTGGAGAAGATCGGTAACCAGGTGCCGGGCGCGCTCACCTCGGCGGCGCTGCTGGCCCAGCTGGGTCGGACCACCAGCCTTGACCTGCAGCTCGTCCCGAGGCTGGATTTCACCAGAACCAATCCCATTCCAGGGGTCGAACGGGTGTTCAATACAACTCTGCGCGGGGCCCGGTGGGACAGCGGTGAACGCCGACATGTCTCGCTCGGCAACGAGACCTATCAGGCCCTCGACATCCTGGCGGCTGGCTCCCGCCCGCTGCGGTGAGGTTTCTCACCGGCCTGCCGCGAGTCGCGGGTGGCACTGCGTGAGCCGGTGGCGTTCGATCGCACCATGGTGAGAACGGGGCATCGGGAGCGACACCGTGGCGAGCGGTCGGGTTGGCTGCGAGCCGCGGTGCTGGGTGCCGACGACGGCCTGGTGTCGACCGCGAGCCTGATGCTTGGTGTCGCCGCGTCGTCGGCGTCGCGGGCCGCCGTGCTGACCGCGGGCCTGGCCGGGCTCGTAGCCGGGGCGACGTCGATGGCCGCCGGCGAATTCGTCTCGGTCAGTTCTCAGCGTGACGTCGAGCTGCGGGACCTCTCGGTGGAGGCGGCGGAGCTCGCGGCCGATCCCGCCGCCGAACTGGAAGAGCTGACCGGCATCTACGTGCGGCGCGGGCTGAACCCGCGACTTGCCCGGGAGGTCGCGGTGGAGTTCAGCCAGGCCGATCCGCTGGCCGCGCACGCCCGCGACGAACTCGGCCAGCTGCCGGCGAACGCTGCGCGTCCGGTACAGGCCGCTGGGGCCTCCGCGCTGAGTTTCGCCGCCGGTGCGCTGCTCCCGTTGCTGGCCACGGTCGTCGCCGGCAGTACCGCCAGGATCGTGCTGCTGATCGGCGTGACGTTGGTGGGGCTGGCCCTGCTCGGCACGGTCGGCGCCGCGCTCGGCGGCGCGAACCGGCGACGGGCGGCCGCCCGTGTCGTCATCGGCGGGTGCATCGCCATGGCTGTGACGGCCGCTGTCGGCGCCGTGGCCGGGACCGCCATCCACTGATCCTGTCGATTGATCCCGTCGATCATCCGTAAAGCTAACATCCATGTCACTAACATTGATGTTACTAACATTGATGTCAGTAACATGGATGTTAGCCTGGACCTCATGGGGCAGACACCGTTCGTGGGCCGCGCTGAGGAGATGGCGAGGCTCACCCGCCACCTGAGCGCTGTGACGGGAGGCGAAGCACGGTTGTTGAGCGTGCGCGGGCGGCGCCAGGCTGGCAAGTCGCGTCTGGTCAGCGAGTTCGTGCAACGCAGCGGCCTGCCACGTCTGTTCGTTACCGGCGCGCGGCAGGCGACCATGCAGCGGGACCTGGACGGGTTTGTCGAGGATGCGCGGCTGGAGTGCACCTTGCCAGGTGCTGACCTACTCATGGGCGGGACGTATCGCAACTGGGAGCAGGCTCTGCGCGCGGTGCACGCGGCACTGCCGACCGATGCTCCGTCGATCGTGGTCCTGGACGAGCTGCCGTGGCTGCTCGAACGCGATCCCGGCCTGGACGGCACGTTGCAGAAACTGTGGGACCGGCTGTTCGAGAGCCGGCCGGTGCTCATGATTCTCATCGGTAGCGACCTCGCCGTCATGGAGATGCTCACCGGGCACGACCGTCCCCTTTTCGGGCGGGCCAAGGAGATGGTTGTCACGCCCTTTCTGCTCGGCGACACGGCTCGCATGTTGGGCATTCCTTCGGACCGGGCGGCGGAGGCTTTCGACGCCCAACTGGTCACCGGTGGTTATCCCCGTCTGCTCCTCGAGTGGCGACGCCACCATGGTCTCGACGCCTTTCTCGACGACCAGTTTGCCGACGACAACACCGAGCTGGTCGTCATCGGGCAGCGGGTGCTCGACGCCGAGTTTCCTCGTGATCTGCAGGCAAGCGATGTCCTGCGGACGATCGGCGCCGGCGAACGGGCACATTCGGCGATCGCGGGGCGCGCAGGGCTTGCGGCGACCCCGCTGAGCCGTACGCTTCGACTACTTGCCGACAAGCGGGTCATCGCGGTTGACCAGCCCGTTTCGGTGAAATCATCCAATGTTCCCCGCTATCGGGTCGCGGACCCGTACCTGCGGTTCTGGTTGCGTTTCGTCGAGCCCGGTATCAACGACATTCAGCGCGGCCGGTCGGATCTCGCCCGGGCCAGGGTCAGCGCATCGTGGGCGCACTACCGTGGACGGGCGGTCGAGCCGCTGGTGCGGGAGGCGCTGACCCGTCTGGCCGCATCCGATCCCGTTCTCGGTGGCGCGGAAACGGTCGGCGGTTGGTGGCCTCGCGGCAATATCCCTGAGGTCGATCTGGTCGGCGTCCGTTCCAGCGCACCGCCGAAGGCGGTCACGTTCATCGGGTCGATCAAGTGGCGGGACAGTGCGCCTTTCAGCCACGCCGACCTCGACGAGCTGCTGACGTCCCGTACCGCGGTGCCCGGCGCCACCGCGGCCACGCCGGTCGCGGTGGGCCGCACGACGTGTACCGCGACCGGCGTGGCCTTCTATGATCCGCAGCGGCTTATGTCTGCCTGGTAACCGTGCTTCCGACGGCACGGCCAACGTTTTCAGCCGCCCGCAGGACGATTTGCACCGCTCGGCCGCTGTTGTCGACGACCCCCTGCGCCGTCTTGACCACGTTCTGGGGAATCCTCCGGAAAAAGCTTGGCATGGGCCAGGGCGTCGGGTCGCCTGCCGGTAGTATCAGCTGGTCGTCGCCGAACTCGCTGATGAGCGTGCCGGGTGGGGCCAGCCTTTCGACGTAGTGCTGCGGAAAGTGATCGGAAAGCAAGGAGCCGACGGGTACCCGGCGCAGGATCGGATTCTGTTCGGCCACAAATGCGAGGGCCGCCTGGCCGAGACCCAGGATGTCCCTCATCTGCCGCGCCGGATCGGCGCTGGTCTCCTTCCAATCTTTGCCGTCGTGGTGCCATTCCCGGCCGAAGTGCGCGAAGCCACCGGTCTGACGCGGCGGTAGATGGGGCACCGGGTCCCTGCGGTGGATGTAGCGGAGGACCGGGGCGCTGTTCTCGATTTTCTCGTACGCGTCGGCGAGCGCCTGCGGGCCGATCATCGGCTGGCCGAAGGTGTAAACAGCCCGCAGGTTGTTACCGATACTGTCCTTGTACTGGGGGTCGGTCATCAGCATGATCCCCATGATGGCGGCCATCGCGCCACCCAGGCTGTGCCCGGTGATGTAAAGGGCGGGAGTAATGTGCCGACTCCCGTTCAGATCGCCCTCGCCGGGCCCGCTCTCGGCCGCCAGGATGGACTGCCCGGCCATCGCACGCTTCAGGGCGCGCAACACCTCGTAGCGCGTCGCCCGGACGTTCCGGTAAAAACCCGCATGCAGATCGACGGCACCGCGCTCACCCGTCCGTGGGTTCGACACACGAAACTTCGCCGCATCACGTGAGTAGATCTCGACATCGGTCAGCCAGCTCATGATATTCGACGGTTCCGTGCCCCGGTAGGCCAGGATGACGACCTTTTTGTCGCTGCTCTGCACGATGGCGGCGGTGGACGAGATGAGCATCGCGTCGACAGACTCCGAGACAATGCGGCAGTTGTTCTCCTCGAGCCCCATACGGGCCATCATGGTGGCGAGCGTGTCGGTGCTCTCCGTCCCGGGCGGATCGACCTTCGCGTACGCATATGCCGCGCAGGTCGCCAGCACATGGCGCACCACGTCATCGGGATGGTCCTTTGCATCCGCGAGGTAGCTGCTCAGCCCCTCGTAGACGGGAAACCCGGGGAATTTCCCGAGATTCCCCGGGGCGTCCGGATTCTTGAAAGGTCGTAGGGTCTCATAGCTCGGGGCCTTGGTATCACGGACCAGCATCGAGTCGCCTCCCGGTCGTCGCCGCGCGGTGCTGGCTCCCATTCAACGCCTCTGGTCCCCACCGCGCAGCACGAGTTTTCGGTGCTGATTTCTCGATGCGCCTATGGTTGGATCCAGAACAGTCTCGGCTTTTCCGTCAGGGCCAGTCGATGCCGTCTATCAGCGCCGTCGCCGTGATGCCCAGCAGGTCGCTGTGCCCGGTTTCGTCGTATTTGCCGTCCACGAGTTGCCAGATCCGTACCGTCCGGCGTGCCGGATCGGCGACGATCAGTTCATCCACCTCGTGCGCGGCATAAAAATCAATCTTCGCGTAGGTCTCGTCGTCCGGTGACACGACCTCGATGACCACGGCGGCGGTGGGCAGATACACGCCGCTGGGGCGCCCGCGGTGCAACCCACCGTCGGGTACCCGGTAGTCGTCGCGGCGGCCGAGGTTGAACGGGCCGGTGCCCACGAGCCCGGCGGCCCGCGCACGCGGTAGCAACAGCGCGCTGAGATCATAGTCAACACGGCCGTGTTCTGCTGATGGACCCGGCGCCAGATGATATTCCCCGTTCCAGATCTCGTCGAAGGTGTCCTGCCCGAGCGATTCGCGTCGGGCAATGAACTCCTCGAGAACCCGGGGACGCTCGCCGAGAACTACGGTGCGCATGCCGAACCGCCTCCCTGTGACCTTGTGGTCACACCAGATTATAGATCGATACCTGGCTATTCGGGTCCGACTGTGGTCCGGCGGCGGTGGGCCGGGTCGGTCAGGGACGGTGGTTCGTAGCCCCCGTCCGCGGTGTTGATGGTCGTGCCCGGTGGCACGATTGTGTCGATCCGGTCGAGCAGGTCTGGTGAGAGCGTCACCTTGGCCGCGTCGAGCTGGGACTCGAGCTGCTCCATGGTCCGCGGGCCGATGATCGCCGAGGTGACGGCGGGATGCTCAAGGACGAACGCGATGGCCAGGTGGACCAGGGAGAGCCCGGCCTCCTCGGCCAGCAGGGCCAGCTGCTCGACCGCTTCGAGCTTGGCGACGTTTGCCGGGAGGGTCAGGTCGAAGCGTCCGGGCGTGCGCTGGCTGCGGCCGGAGACGGGCAGCTCGACTCCCTTGCGGTACCGCCCGGTCAACCACCCGCCGGCCAGCGGGCTCCACGGGATCACGGCCAGTCCGTAGCGCTGCGCAACCGGCAGGACTTCCCGCTCGATGCCGCGGGCGAGGAGGGAATACGGCGGCTGCTCGGAGACGACGCGTTCACGGCCACGACGCTGCGCGATCCACTGGCCTTCCACGATGGCCGACGGTTCAAAGGTCGACGTCCCGATATAGCGGATCTTGCCCTGGTGGACAAGGTCGCTCAGCGCCCCGAGGGTGTCGTCGAAGTCGGTGCCGGGCTCGGGCCGGTGTACCTGGTAGAGGTCGATCCAGTCGGTCCGCAGCCGCAGCAGGCTGTTCTCGACCTCACGGATGATCCACCGGCGGGAGTTGCCGCGGTGGTTGGGGTTGTCGTCCATGGGCGCGTGGAACTTCGTCGCGAGCACCACCTCGTCCCGCAGGCCCCCGGCGAGCGCCTTGCCGACGATCTCCTCGGACTCGCCCCGCGAGTACATGTCCGCGGTATCGATGATGTTGATGCCGGCATCCAGGGCACGGTGAATGATTCGGATGCTGTCGTCATGGTCGGGATTTCCCCAGGCGCCGAACATCATCGCCCCGAGTGTCAGCGGACTGACCCTGACTCCGGTCCGTCCGAAAGCGCGAAGTGTCACTGCCCCTGGTCTCCTTTGATCGCTGTGATCGGTTCGGTCGCTGTGATCGGTTCGGTCAGAGCGTGAGCTGGTCCATCGCCCGGAAGATCCGTTCCATCGAGACCGGGTACGGCGTCCGCAGGGTCTGGGCGAAGTAGCTGACCCGAAGCTCTTCTATCATCCAGCGGATTCGCGTCAGCTCCTCGCCCGGTGAGCTACCCGGCGCGAGCCTGGCGACCAGTTCGTCGTACTCCCGCGTCACCTGCTCGACCTGCCGGGTGCGTTCCCGGTCGCGGTTGGGGTCGCCCGGCAGTTTCTCCAGGCGCAGCGCGATCGCGGCGAGGTAGCGGGCGACGTCGGGTAGTCGCGTCCAGCCGGTGCCGCTGACAAAACCCCGGTACACCAGGGCTGAGAGCTGGGAGCGCACGTCGCGCAGCGCCGGCACCAACGCGAGGCTCGTCGTCGCCTTGAGCTGCCGTTCAATGGTGTGCGCGGTTGCCAGGACACGCTCCACCTTTGTCACCACGTCGATCGCGGTCGCGGTCAGGTCGGCCTGGACGATTTCCGCCAGCTTGGTGAATCCGTCGGAGTCCCAGGCCGGACCGCCGCATTCCGCGATCAGTTTGTCCGCGGCGCAGGCAATGCAGTCATCGAGCAGTTCGGTGACGGTGCGATATGGATGATGGCTGAGCGTCAGTTTAGCCTGATTTGTCAGCTGTGCGTTGATGGCGCGAATCGGTGACGGCGCGTTGAGCAACAGCAGGCGTCGGGTGCCCTGCCACATGGCCTGGCGGGCCTCGGCCTCGGTCGCGAACACCGCGATGGCCACGCTGTCGGTCTCGTCGACCAGCGCGGGATACGCCCGCACCGGCTGACCGGCGCGGCGTTGTTCGACCAGCTGGGGGATCGGGCCGAAGTCCCAGGTCCGCAGGCCCCGGCGCTCGAGGCCGTCCGCCGCGGCGTTGACCGCAGCCCGCAGCGTCGGCGCCAGTGCTCGGGTGAGCGCGGCGAGGTCCTTGCCCTCGGCGAGGGTGCGCTGAGCCTCGTCCACCACCCGAAATGTGATTTTCAGATGGTCGGGTACGCGGTCGAGTTGCCAGGCGTGCCGGGGCACATCCACGCCGCTGAGGTGACCGAGTTCGCGTTCCACAACGGCGAGCAGCGGCCCGTCTGCCGGTGTCACCGACGCCAGTACCCGTCTGGCGTAGTCCGGCGCCGGGACGAAGGTGCGTCGTATCTGTTTGGGCAGCGATCGCAGCAGCGCTGTCACCAGTTCCTCGCGCAGGCCCGGTACCTGCCAGTCGAAGCCGTCGGCGCCCACCTGGTTGAGCACGGGCAGCGGGATGCGCACGGTCACGCCGTCCGCCTCCGTGCCAGGTTCGAACTGGTAGGACAGCGCCAGGCTGAGGTCGTCATACTGCCAGGTATCGGGGTAGTCGCGCTCGTCGACCCCGGCCGCGTCAGCCTTGATCAGCATGGCCGTGGAGAAGGCGAGCAGGTCGGGTTCGGCCTGCCGGGCCTTCTTCCACCAGCTGTCGAAGTGGCGGCCGGAGACCACATCGGCGGGGATCCGCTGGTCGTAGAAGTCGAACAGCGCCTCGTCGTCGACCAGGATGTCGCGGCGCCGCGCCCGGTGTTCCAGCTCCTCGACGTCGTCGAGCAGTTCCCGGTTGGCGTGGAAGAACCCGTGGTGGGTCTGCCAGTCGCCCTCGACCAGGGCATGGCGGATGAACAGGTCCCGGCACAGCGCCGGGTCGACCGCGCTGTAGGTCACCGGGCGGGACGCGACCAGGGGCACCCCGTAGAGCGTCACCTTCTCGAACGCCATCACCGCGCCCCGGTTCTTCTCCCAGTGCGGTTCGCTGTAGGTGCGGGTGACCAGGTGGGGCGCGAGCGCCTCGGCCCACTCCGGCTCGATGCGTGCGAGCGTGCGTCCCCACAGCCGGGACGTCTCGACGAGCTCGGCGGCCATCACCCAGCGCGGTGGCTTCTTGAACAACGCCGAACCGGGGAAGACAGCGAACCGGGCGCCACGCGCACCCTGATAGTCCGGCTTCTCGGGGTCGGCGAGACCGATGTGTGACAGCAGGCCGGCCAGCAGTGAGAGGTGGATCTGCCGGGGGTCGGCCGGTGCGGTGCTCACCGACATTCCGAGGCTTTTTGTGACCTGGCGTAGCTGGGCGTATATATCCTGCCATTCACGGACCCGTAGGTAGTTCAGGAACTCGGCCCGGCACAGCCGGCGGAACTGGTTTCCGGACAGTTCCTCCTGCTGTTCCCGCAGGTATTCCCACAGGTTGAGATAGGCGATGAAGTCCGACTGCTTGTCGGTGAAGCGGGCGTGTTTCTCCGCCGCCGCCTGCTGGGCGTCGACGGGACGTTCACGCGGATCCTGGATGGACAGCGCGGCGGCGATGACCATGACTTCCCGCACACAACCGTTGTCCTCGGCCGCCAGTACCATGCGGGCCAGTCGTGGGTCCAGGGGCAGCTGGGCGAGTTTGCGTCCCAACGGGGTCAGCCGGCGGCGCCCGGCGGCGGTCGCGGCCCCACCTGCTTTGTTGGATTTTCCCGTGCCTTCCATCTCGACGGCGCCGAGCTCGACGAGCAGCAGCACTCCGTCGGCCACACTGCGTGCGTCCGGAGCGTCGATAAAGGGAAAAGCCGCGATGTCGCCCAGGCCCAGTGCGGTCATCGCCAGGATGACGGAGGCGAGGTTCGTGCGCAGGATTTCCGGATCGGTGAACGCCGGGCGGGCGGTGAAGTCCTCCGCCGAATACAGCCGGATGCAGATACCGTCGGCCACCCGGCCGCAACGCCCCTTACGCTGGTTCGCCGACGCCTGTGAGACGGCTTCGATCGGCAGGCGCTGCACCTTTGTCCGGTTGCTGTACCGGGAAATACGCGCCGTTCCCGGATCGATCACGTACCTGATGCCCGGGACCGTCAGCGAGGTCTCCGCGACGTTGGTGGCGAGCACTATCCGGCGCCCGGTGTGCGGCTGGAACACCCGGTGCTGTTCCGCGGCGGACAGCCGCGCGTACAACGGCACGATCTCGGTATCGCGCGGCGCCCGCTTTGTCAGGGCGTCGGCGGTGTCCCGGATCTCGCGTTCACCGCTGAGGAAGACCAGGATGTCGCCGGGGCCCGCCGCGCACAGTTCGTCCACCGCGGCTGTTATCGCCTCTGTCTGGTCGCGTTCGACCGCCTTGACGGTGGTGGCCCGGCCGCTCCTGCCACCGGTCGGCGCCACGATCGCGGTCGGCGGCGCGGCCGGGTCGGTCTCCACCACCAGCGGTCGGTAGCGGACCTCCACCGGAAAGGTCCGGCCGGTGACCTCGATCACGGGCGCGTCGCCGAAGTGGCGGGAGAAGCGCTGCGGGTCGATGGTCGCCGAGGTGATGATCACTTTGAGGTCGGGTCGGCGTGGCAGGAGCTGCTTCAGGTAGCCGAGGATGAAGTCGATGTTGAGACTGCGTTCGTGGGCTTCATCGATGATCAGTGTGTCGTACTGGTACAGCGACCGATCTGTCTGGATCTCGGCCAGCAGGATGCCGTCGGTCATCAGTTTGATCAGACTGTCCCCGCCGACCTGGTCGGTGAACCGCACCTTGTAGCCGACGATCCCGCCCGGCTGCCCGTCGGGTTCGCCCAGCTCCGTCGCGATCCGCTCCGCCACCGCGCGCGCAGCCAGCCGGCGCGGCTGGGTGTGACCGATCAGGCCGCGTACGCCTCGTCCCAGCTCAAGGCAAATTTTCGGCAGCTGTGTGGTCTTTCCGGAGCCGGTCTCACCGGCGAGGATCACAACCTGATGGTCGCGGATCGCGGCGAGGATGTCGTCCTTTTTCCGGCTGACCGGTAGGGCCGGGGGATAGGTGATCGTCGGTACCCGGGCGCGTCGGCGTTGCACGCGCAGCGCCGCCGCCTCGATGTCGGCGGCGATCTCGGCGACCACGGCCTGGTGGGCTTCGGGGCCGCGGATCCGGCGCGCGCCGTCGACACGGCGTTGCAGGCGGTGCTGGTCGCGCACCATGAGGTCGGGTAGTCGGTCGGCCAGGGCTGCGAGCGGAGGCATCAGGAAGCAGCGTCCAACGAAGTACGGAGAGCGGGCAAGGGGGCACGGGCACCGAACCGGTTGGTCAAGCGTCCGCCGGCGCACGGGCGGTCCCGGCGCCGTCACCCACTAAATCAGGACCAGGGCCGGTCGTGCCCGTGCGCGATGTCACTCGTGTCGGCGTCACCTGGTGGCCACGGATTCTGGCCGGCAATCATGGGTGGGCTTCTGGTTACGGGCGCCGCCGACGGGAACAGATAAAGCCGGGTGGCGTGGGTAGGAACTCTGATGATGGATACAGTTGAGACAACGGCCGCCTATACGCGGGAGGATCCGTTCGCGCTGCCACCGCTCGCGACGGTAGTGCTCGACAGGTGGGGCACGGTCACCAGTTGGAGCCCGGCCGCGCAGCGGTTGCTCGGCTACACACCGGAGCAGGTGTTAGGCCGACCTGCCATGTTCTTCCTCCACCAGCCGGTGGATGTCGTGGCGGTCTACGCGGCGGTCGATCGGTGCCAAGCCGATGGTGACTGGGGCGGTCTGCTGCCCGCCCGGCACGCCGACGGCCACCGGGTGGACGTCGGTCTGCGGGTCTGTTCCCTGATCGATTCACCCGACGGTCGCAGCTGGCTGCTGCTCGCCTCCGACGTGGCACAGACGCGCTGGTGGGGGGCGGACCTGTCAGTGCTGGACGGCCTGCTGTCCCGTGCGCCGATCGCCATGGCCGTACTGGACACCGATCTACGCGAGGTGTGGCTGAACGACGCGCTGGAGCAACGGGGCGGGATCTCCCGGGCCAGACGGCTGGGGCGGCGGCCGATCGAACTGATGGCGAGTCCGTCCCTTGAGCGCATCGAGGCGCAGATGCGCCAGGTGCTGAAGACCGGCGTACCCCTGTTGGACGTGGGGTATCAGGGCCGGACGAGCGGGAATTCCGATCGGGAAGTGGCCACCTCCACGTCGATCTTCCGGTTGGCCGACTCGGCCGGGCGCGTCCTCGGTCTGTGCTACGTGTCCGTGGATGTCACCGACCGCTGGCGCGCGCATCAGCGGTTGGCCCTGCTCACCGAGGCCAGCACCCGGATCGGCACCAGCCTTGATGTCGGGCTGACCGCACAGGACCTGGCCGACGTGGCCGTGCCGCGCCTGGCCGACTTCGTGGCCGTGGACCTCCTGGATTCAGTGCTGCGCAGTGAGGACCCGACCGTGCGTTCGACGGTCGGGCGGACCCCGATGCGTCGCGCCGGGCAGCAGTCGCTGCGTGCGGGTTGCCCGGAGTCGGTAGCGAAGATCGGGGACCTGGTCGTCCTGGCAGCGCCCGCAGCCCGCTACCTGGTCGCGGGCGAGGCCGTCCTGGAACCGGTGCTGGATGCCGACCGGAGCGTGTGGGTCGTCGACGATCCAGTGCGGGCCGCCAAGATCCACGAGTTCGGTCTCCACTCGCTGATGCTGGTCCCGATCCGGGCGCGCGGTGTCGTCACGGGTGTGGCCTCGTTCCTCCGGTGGGCGCGTCCTGATCCGTTCGAGGCGGACGATCTGCTCCTTGCCCAGGAGTTCGTGGCCCGGGCGGCGCTGTGCATCGACAACGCCCGCCGCTACACCCGGGAGCACACCGCCGCGCTGGCCCTGCAGCGCAGCCTGTTGCCACACCGGCTACCCGGGCAGACCGCCGTGGAGGTGGCCTGGCACTACCTGCCTGCGGACGAGAGTGCGGGCGTCGGCGGGGACTGGTTCGACGTGATCCCGCTGTCGGGCGCCCGGGTGGCGCTGGTCGTCGGGGACGTGGTCGGCCATGGGCTGCACGCGGCGGCGACCATGGGACGGCTGCGCACCGCCGTGCACACCCTCGCCGGGCTGGACCTGCCCCCCGACGAGTTGCTCGCCCGCCTTGACGACCTTGTCATCCGGCTCACCGACGAGGAGGACACGGCCGCGGCGACCGCCGGCCCCGCCGTGCTGGGGGCCACCTGTCTGTACGCGGTGTACGACCCGGTCAGCCGGATCTGCTCGTTGGCCAGGGCAGGTCATCCCCCGCCCGCGATCGTCCACCCCGACGGCACCGTGGCCTTCCCCGACCTACCGGCCGGTCCGCCGCTGGGCCTCGGTGGCCTGCCGTTCGAGGCGGGTGAGATCGAGCTGCCCGAAGGCAGCCTGATAGCCCTTTACACCAACGGCCTGGTCGAGGCACGTGACCACGACGTCGACGCCGGGCTGGGCCGGTTGCGCACGGCACTGGGGCGCGCGGACGAGCCCTTGGAGGCCATCCGGGAAGGTGTGATCGAAGCCCTGCTGCCGGACCGGCCAGACGACGACGTGGCCCTTCTCCTGGCGCGCACCCGTACGCTCACCGCGGACCAGGTCGCATCCTGGGACCTGCCCGCGGACTTTGCCGTCGTGGCCCTCGCCCGCGCCCACACCGCGCGACAGCTGGCCCTCTGGGGCGTCGACGAAGCGGCGTTCATCACCGAACTGCTCGTCAGTGAGCTGGTCACCAACGCGATCCGGTACGCGGCCGCGCCGATCCGCCTGCGTCTCATCCGGGACCGCACCCTCATCTGCGAGGTTTCCGACGGCAGCAGCACATCCCCACGCCTGCGACATGCCCGTGCCAGCGATGAAGGCGGCCGGGGGCTGTTCCTGGTCGCGCAGTTCACCCAGCGCTGGGGCGCCAGGTACACCGCCGGGGGTAAGACCATCTGGGCCGAGCAGTCCCTGTTTCCCAGCGAAGCAGAACTCGTCCTGAACCACCCCTTGGAAGACACCATGGCCGGTGCCCTGGGCGGCGTGTGGGACGCCTTCTAGCGACGACAGCTGAGACGGGGGACGACAGCTGAGACGGGAACCGCGGCCACCTGCTGCGCGTGGCCGCGGTTCCCGTCTCAGATCTCAGATCTCAGCGAAGCTCAACTTTCACGGCGAACGACCCGGCGGGCGGTTCGTCGGCCTGTCCGTCGTCCGGTGCGTCGAGCGACCCGGCGAGAGCGTCCGAGCATCGTCATCCCTCCTTCTTCTGGCGTCCTGTGCGTTGTGCGTTGTGTTGTGGGGGACGGTCAGATCGCGGCCCGTTCCGCCGTGGCCAGCTCTTCGGCCTCGCGGGCTCCCACCAGGCCCAGCGATACGAGGTCGAGTGGGCTGATGAACTCCGAAGCGAGTCGGAACCCGCCCGCGCGCGCGATCGAGTCCCGCAGCGGGATGGCCCACCGGTGCTCAAGCAGGATCAGCGCGGCCGCGGTGTCCTCGGGGATCTCAGCGAGCACATCCCAGGCTTCCTCCTCGTTGATCATCCCGCCCCGCTCGGCCGCAGCCTGCGCACCGCGTTCGGCACCTGCCTGCATGCCGGCCTCACCGCCTGCGCCCAGACCGATGAGCGCACCCACCATGGCGCCGAGCTCGACCTGCTCCTTGTCGGTCAGCTGGCTGCCGCGCACGGCCGCGACATTGCCCGCGGTGTCCTTCTGGACGACGAGGGCGTCGATCACCCGCACGAGGTCGTTGTCCCGGAGCCGTTGCAGCTCGTCCTGGACTTCACCGCGGAAATCAGGCTGTTTGAAACCGAGTACCAGCAGCTGGACAGGTCCGATCGTCATGTGTGTTCCTTCCTCGCCCACGGTTGTCAGCGTTCGTGTGCACGGTGGGCTCCCTACCCCGTCGCGGCGCTCCTACCCGGTCGCGGCCCTCACCCCGGCCGGGTGAGTCGCCGTCCGGCCACGCGGTATCTCCTCAGGCTTGGGGGTCGTACCATCGCTGGCCCGCTGGGAGCAGACCGTCTGATTCGGCGGGGCCCCAGCTTCCGCGCGGGTACCGATGTACCGGCACGGCGTCGCCGAGTACGGGGTCGATGATCCGCCACGCGGCCTCGACGACGTCCTCGCGGGCGAACAGGATCCGCATGCCGCTGAGTGCGGCGCCGATGAGCCGGTCATACGGTCGCATGTCCGCTCCGGGCTGTTCGTTGAAGGCCAGTTCGTTCAATTGCGGACGCGGTCCGAACCCCGGTTTCTTGCCGGCCAGCGTCATCGCGATCCGCGTTTCCGGCCAGATACGGAAACGCAGTGTGTTCATGCTGCCGAACGGCTCGGCGCCGAATACGTTCTGGGGTGCCGGCCGGAATCGGATGGTGATCTCGGTGGCGGTGACGGGCATGCATTTGCCCACCCGGATGAGGATCGGCACGTCCGCCCACCGCCAGCTGTCAGCCCGCAGTCGCACCGCGGCGAATGTCTCGACCGTCGAGGTCGAGGAGACGCCTACCACATGGCGGTAGCCGTCGTACTGACCGCGGACCACCTGGTCCACTGACAGCGGTACGAGTGACTTGACCGCGTTCGCCGTGACGTCGACGAGATAGTCGAACGCGGTGCCCGGGGGAGGCTCGGTCAGCACGACGGCGAGTATCTGGAGCATGTGGTTCTGCAGCACGTCGCGGATGGCACCGGTGCGGTCGTAGAAGTGCCCGCGGTCGGCCACGTCAAAGGCCTCCGCCATCGTGATCTGGATGCTTTCGACATAGGTCCGGTTGAGCACCGGCTCAAGGACGGTGTTGGCGAAACGCGTCGCCAGGACCTGCGCCACCGGATCGAGACCGAGCCAGTGGTCGACGCGGTAGATGGCGTCCTCCGGGAAGGTCTCGTGCATGGTGGCGTTGAGTTCCCGCGCGCTGCGCAGGTCGCTACCGAACGGTTTCTCCACCATCACCCGGGCACCGGCGGCCAGCCCGGCACGTCGGATTCCCTGGGCGATCGTCGCGAACAACGACGGCGGAACCTCGAGGTAGAACAGCACGCCCGCGTCCCTGGGGAGCATGGCGGCCAGTTGCTGGAAGGTCGCGTCGTCGGTGAGATCACCGTCGATGTACAGCAGGAGGTCCAGCATTCTTTTCCCCGGGTCCCCGTCCGGGTCGATGTTGTTGTGCCGCAGCGACGCGACCGCGTAGGCGCGGAACTGCTCAAGGTTCCACCCGCTCTTCGCGACGCCGATGACGGGTACCTCCAGCACACCGCGTTCAACCAGACCGACCAGCGCCGGGAACGTTTCCAGCTTCGCCAGGTCCCCGGTCGCGCCGAATATCACCAGGGCGTTCATTCGGGCGCTTTTCGGGTGTGTCATGTCGCCTCCTGCTGGGAATCGGAATTACCGGTGGCCGCCGGCGGGCCGGTGGCGCTCGCCTGCGTCCGCCGGGCGGGGGTGACGACATCCGCGCGGGAGATCCGACGCCGGAAGACGTGGTAGGTCCAACCCTGGTAGAGCAGCACCACGGGAAACAGGACCGCCGCGACGACCGTCATCACCCGCAGCGAATAGGACGACGACGAGGTGTCGGTGACCGTGAGGTCGGTTGCCGAACCCAGCGTGGAGACCATGACCCGCGGGTAGAGGTTGACGAAGATCGATGACACCGCCGCCGCCATCGTCAGCGACGTGGCCGCGAACGCCGCGCCGTCCCTGCCCTGACGGATCAGCCAGCCGGCTGCGGCAACCGCGGTGACCGCGACGGCCGCCGGGATCGCATCCGCGCCGCCGTGCCCGGTCGACACCTGCGTCCAGACGGCGAAGGCGACGACCGCGCCGGCGACCACCGGGCTGATCCGGCCGGCGAGGCCGACAGCGCGCTCACGGATGTCACCGACGGTTTTCAGCGCGAGGAAGGCGGACCCGTGCAGCAGGCAGAGCGCCACAACCGTGATACCGGTGAACAGCGCGTACGGGCTCAACAGGTCGGTGAGATTGCCGGCGTACTCCTGGTCGGCGCCGATCGGTACTCCATGCAGGAGATCACCCAGAGTCACACCGACGAGAAAGGGTGCGATCAGACTGCCGCCGGTCAGCGCAACATCCCAGCTGCGGCGCCAGCGGGCCGTGTCATGTTTGCCGCGGAACTCCAACGACATCCCGCGGCCGATGAGCGCGACCAGCAACAGCACGAATGCGGGGTAGAAACCGGAGAACATCGTCGCGTACCAGGAGGGAAAGGCGGCGAACATGCCGGCTGCCGCGACTATCAGCCAGACCTCGTTGGCATCCCAGACCGGCCCGATGGTGGCGAGCGCGACCCGTCGACCGGTGTCATCCTGGCCGGCCTTGTTCCGGCCGGCCTTGTTCCGGCCGGCCCTATTCCGGCCAACGATGCCGGCGAGCATGCCGACGCCGAAGTCGAAGCCCTCCAGCACGAGAAAACCGGTCCACAGTACCGCGATAACGATGAACCAGAAGGCGGTCAACGTCATGATGGCCTCAGTATCCGACGCGGGCCGTGGCCGGACCGCCGCCGGTCGCGGGTGCGGGGGGTGGGAGTTCCAGTTCTCGGCGTGCGTACCGAAGCATCAGGATCGCGTCGACGACCCCGAGAACGGCGTACAGAAGGACGAATACGCTGAGGCTGGCGACGATCGTCGCTGTACCCACCGACGGCGACCGGGCATCGCTTGTCAGCGCCAGACCCTGGACGATCCACGGCTGGCGTCCGTTCTCGGTCAGCAGCCAGCCGGCGGTGTTCATGATGAATGGCAACACCGCTGACCACACGGCCAGCCGGAGAAACCATCGGGAGTGTTCCAGTCGCTGTTTGCGCAGCAGCCACGCACCCCATACCGACAGCAGGAGGACAGCGCCACCGAGATAGGCCATCACCCGCATCGACCAGTACTGGACGAAGACGTTGGGTATGTAGTAGCCGGGACCGTAGCGCTGTTCATACTGCGTCTGCAGCTCGTTGAGGCCGATGACTTTTCCGTTCCAGCTGCTGGTCGCCAGGACCGACAGCAGATGCGGGACCTGGATGATTTTCGACGGGTTCTGGTCGTTGTTTCCGCCGCCGGTCTGGAACAGCGAGAACGAGCACGGCTGGCAGGTGTACCATTGCGCCTCGGCCGCGGCTATCTTCATCGGCTGGAAGTCCGCCTCGACGATACCGAGGTGGCTGCCGACCATGATGGCGAGCAGGGAACCGGGGACGAGAACGACGATTGCGAGCCGGGCCGACCGGTGGAACACCGCCGGGCTCGACCCGTTGCGCAGGTGCCAGGCGGACACGGCGAGCATCACCACGGCCGCGGTCACCAGCGATGCCAGCACAACGTGGAGAAAACCCCACACGAACACGGTGTTGGTCAGGACCGCCCAGATGTCGGTGAGCTGCGCGCGGCCGGTGGCCCCGTTGACCATGTACCCGACCGGGCGCTGCATCCACGAGTTCGCCGCCATGATGAACGCGGCCGAGGCGACGCCGCCGACGGCCACTGCCCAGATGGTGGCCAGATGGACCCGGGCGGGCAGCCGGTCCCAGCCGAACAGCCACAGGCCGAGAAAGGTCGACTCCAGGAAGAACGCCGCGAGCCCCTCCATCGCCAGTGGCGCGCCGAAGACGTCGCCGACAAATCTCGAGTAGATCGACCAGTTCATGCCGAACTGGAACTCCTGGACGAGCCCGGTGACCACTCCGATTGCGATGTTGATGACGAGAAGCGTCCCGAAGAAGTGCGTCAGTCCTAGATATTCCGGGCGACGGCTCCGGTACCAGGCCGTCTGCAACAACGCGGTGAGAAAACCCAGTCCTATCGTCAGCGGCACAAAGAGGAAGTGATAGATCGATGTGGTGGCGAACTGCAACCGTGCCAGGTCAGTCGTTGACACATCCACATCCCGATCCAGATCCAGGCGCGCGGGGCTGACGTCCCGGCACAGGCAACTGGATACTGTATGGCGTCGCCTCGCCTACCCTGGGTGATGGCGGGCGCGAGTGCGGCTCAGGCGTGGCTCAGGATCTGGCGAGCCGCTGGGCCAGCGATTGTTCCGCGGGGCGCAGCGCGGCCACAGCTTCCGCGCGGACCGACCAGCGGCTGGAACCGGTCGGACCATCCAGCCGGCCTCTGCCCAGGGCCTGGGTAATTCGTTGCCGGACAGCCTGTTCCTCGGCCGCATCACAGGCGAAGAGCGTGCGTATCGTGACTGACTGGCCGGAATGTTCCGGGATGGCGGTGTGATGTGGCCATCGGCAGCTACCCAGGTGCTCCCAGTGGCCACACAGCTCAACGGTCACAGCCGCGCCCGGCGCCTGCTCATCGGCATCTACCACCAGCTCCAGGGTAGCCTCATGAACGAATGTCTGGCGCACACCGGCAGGATACGGCCTGGGTCCATCGGCGTTGACAATTGTGGCTACACAACTACTAGATGTTCACCCGGTCGCTGCCGGTTGTCTGCGGTCGATCGGAACAATATGTTGATGGCAGAGCCGCCAGTAGTCATCTTTGGTCCCGGTAGGCACAGCGACAGTTGGTGGGCGCTCCTGCCCTCCACTGAAGTGCTCCGTTCCCCGCATTTTAACGATCTGCTTGCCCTTGTGGAGCGTGCGATGGCGAAAGAGGAGCCAGGCCGCCCGTTCACCCTGACACTCGACCATCGCGGCATACGCGAACCAGGCGCGAGACCTCAGGCATCGCACCACGGTGGTGCAGCTCAGCACGTCAGCTCTGTGTGTGTGCGAACTGCCACTGATCAGGACTGACCAGGACTGACCAGGACTGACGTGGACGGGGCTGCCAAAACCCCGTCCACGTCAGCTGGTCAGCCGAGGCTACCGACGGCAGTGCGCGCTTCGATGATGGGCAGCGGTCCGGTGTACACGTCGGCGTAGTGGGACTCTTTCCGGACTTCGTAGACCCAGCTCTTGCTCACCGTGATGCCGCGGGCTGCGAGGAACGCCAGAGCCTGGCTGGCGGAGCCGTTGGTCTGTTCCAGGGCGTGCACGATCGCCTCCCGCTTGTCGGCGATATCCAGCGTTGGGGACGGCGGAACCCCGTCGAATCCGCCGACATCCCCGCTGTCCAGGTCGCCACCGAGCAGGGACGTCATCGCGGCATGGGACGCGAAGATCGGCACGAGATCGCCGGCGGGGCGCTGGGCGTCGCCGTGGACAGCGTGCTGGGCCTCGCGGTGGTCCTCGCGGTGGGCCTCGCGGT
>NZ_CAUVXO010000033.1:0-807 GCF_963555865.1 Protofrankia sp. Cr1 | reverse complement strand
CGGCCCCACGGTCGGCCGCGATGCCTGCGGTGAAGTCGTCACGCAGGTGGCCGGCCGAGGGCGCGCGGCTCGCGGCAAGGCGCTTGCCGACGACCCGGATCTGGCGCATGAGCAGTTCATAGGAGCCGAGCAGCGCCAACGCCGGCCAGCCCGCGATGACACGGGCGGTCAGATTGGGTTCGGCGTGCAGCACGTTGGCGGCGAGGGACGCGAAGGCCCCCATGGTCAACAGGAGGTAGGACAGCCAGGACCGGCTCCGGCCGGCACGGCGGTCCGCCAGCATCGTCATGGATGCGGCCAGCATGAGGCCGTCCACACTGAACGGAATGACCGCCGCGGCGGTGGAGTCCTCGCCGTGGTCCAGTGCGACACCGCGCATGTGCCGGTAGGAGACGAACGCCGCCACCGCGGCGACGGTGACCACCGCCACGACCGTGGCCGCGCTGATCGCGCGATCCATCCAGCCTGACCCTGTGTCGGTCTCCGCTCCCGGTCGGCCGTCCTCCGCTGGCAGGAACACAGGATCCCCTCCCACTGTTGAGGCTTTACTCGTTGACACAACGTCCCGCGTGACTACGTCGATAGCCTGCCACCTCCTCGCATCCACACCACACCAGGGCGCCCTTCGGCGTTACACCTATACGCTCTGCTCATGTCCTGTCATGCCGGGTCCATCGGTCGCGGCGTCGCCGACGGGCCGGACCTGCTGCGCGCCTTGTTCGCCTACGTGGACGAGATCATCGGCGACGAACCGGTGCTCACTGTCGACCCAGCTGTTGCGATCCGTGCGGACCGGGACGAGCGCGA
>NZ_CAUVXO010000032.1:12005-26148 GCF_963555865.1 Protofrankia sp. Cr1 | reverse complement strand
GACGATTGTGCTGTCGTTGGCATAACCGTGGGTAGCGAGAGTGAACCGTTGGTGAAATCCGACGGGTATTCTGAGTTACCGTTAGGCGGGTTGCCGTCGAGCCGCAGCCGGTTCGTTCGGGGCATGCTGCGTGGAGCGGCGGAGGATAACGCGTCCTTCCCGTCCATCGAGCTACAGGGCATCCCCCTGGTCTGTCTGACGGTCGCCGACGCGCGCAACGCCGTCCGGGCAGCGATGGAGGATCCCCGACCCGCGCTCGTCGCCTATGTCAACGCGCACTCGCTCAATCTCGCCTACACCGATGTCGCCTACCGGGCTGCGCTGCAGCGGGCTCACCTGGTACTGCCGGACGGTATCGGTGTCGCGGTCGCAGCCAGGATGCGAGGGCTGCGCTTTGCCGCGAACCTCAACGGTACGGATTTCACCCCGGTGCTGCTCACCCTCGCCGCTGAACAGGGGTATCGGGTCTTCCTGTTCGGCGGTCGTGCCGGTGTGGCCGGCCAGGCCGGTGATGTCCTGCGGGAACGGATCCCGGGGCTACGCATCGCCGGAGTTCGGGACGGCTTTGGCTGGGCGGACGATCCGGACTCGGTTGTCGAGGAGATCAGGGCAGCACGGGCCGATCTGCTGGTGACCGCACTCGGGAACCCGCTGCAGGAACTCTGGCTGGACCGCTATCTGGAGGCCACCGGCGTGCGCCTCGGGGTCGGGGTGGGCGCGTTTCTCGACTTCGCGGCCGGCCGGGTGCCGCGTGCCCCGGATTGGATGATCAAGAACCGCTTGGAATGGGTGTGGCGCCTCAGCGTCGAGCCACGCCGGATGTGGCGCCGTTACCTGGTCGGTAATCCACTGTTCATCTGGCGGACGCTGGTGAGCAGGCAGCCACCGGCCCAGCTTCGGCTGCGGCGCCGCGTCCTCGCCGGCGCGTACCCGGTCCCGGCTGAGTCATGGATCGTCCGCCAGGGTCAGCCGGCATCCCACGGCGGGCTGACCCCGCCGGCCGAGGCGTCACGGTGACCGCTGACCGCGAGCCAGCCGGCTCCGTCAAGATGCCGGCATCGCTTGCCGGGACGCAGCCGGACGTGACGGTGGTCGTCGTCACGTTCAACAGCGCCGAGGTCATTG
This sequence comes from Protofrankia sp. Cr1, assembly GCF_963555865.1. Lineage (NCBI taxonomy): Bacteria > Bacillati > Actinomycetota > Actinomycetes > Frankiales > Frankiaceae > Protofrankia > Protofrankia sp. Cr1. The sequence continues at coordinate 25,023 of NZ_CAUVXO010000032.1, read as the reverse complement.
TGGGCTGTCTGGATGCGCTGCCCGGGGCCTTCGCGGCGGGCGCTCGCGGCGGGCTGTCGTGGCAAGTCGTGGTCGTCGACAACGGCTCGACCGATGACACGACAGTTCTGGTCGGCAAGGCCAACCCGGATGCGCTGGTTGTGGAGACCGGCGTGAACAACGGGTACGCGGCGGGTGTCAACGCCGGCCTTGCCACCGTGCAGCCGCGGCGGGCGGCCTTGGTGATCAATCCCGACGTGCAGCTCGACCGGGGCAGTGTCACGGCGTTGTGGGACGCCCTGCGGCCTTTCGACACCGGCATCTGCGTCCCGAGACTGCGTGATGATCAGGGTCGGTTGCACCACTCGCTGCGCCGTGAGCCCACGGTGCTTCGGGCGCTGGGCGAAGCGGTGCTCGGTGGTGAGCGATCCGGGCGGACGGCGACGCTCGGTGAGGTCGTCACGGACGACCGTCTGTACGCCTCGCCCCAGGTCGCGGACTGGGCAACCGGCGCCGCTATGCTGATCTCCAGGGAGTGCCTGGACGCGGTGGGCCCCTGGGACGAGTCGTTCTTCCTGTATTCGGAGGAGACCGACTTCATCCTCCGCGCTCGTGATCACGGCTTCCTGCTGCGCTACGTACCACCGGCGGGCGCCGTCCATCTGGGTGGTGATCAGCACTTCTCGCCGCAGCTGTGGGCTCTGGGCCAGATGAACAGAGTACGACTGCAGCGCCATCGCCGAGGTGTGGCCGCCGCGCGCGCGATGCGCTGGGCGCTGATTCTCAACGCGGGTCTTCGTGCTCGCCGGTCGCCGACACACAGACGGGCATTGCAACTGCTGCTGTCCATCAATCCCGCGGTCGGGTTCCCGCCGGTGGCCTCGTTGATCGGGGCTCCGGGCATTTCGGGTGGTCCGCCGGCGGCCGGGCCATGACCATGCCCACGGCGTGGGAAGTCGTGACCTGGCAGGCCCGCGCTGGGGATCCGCTGCAACTCTGCGACGCTCCAAAAAGTTTCTGGGGGAGACAGTGACACAGAATCGGGACACCGGCACCGGCACCGACACCGACACCGACACCGACACCGTGCAGCCGGCGGCGGTACAGCCGTTTCCCACAGATGTCGTCATCGTGGGAGGCTGCGGCCACGTGGGGCTTCCACTGGGTATCGCGCTGGCCTCGCGCGGCCAGCGGGTTCGCCTGTACGACATCGACGCGGTCGCGGTAGGGATCGTCAACGAGGGTCGCCTGCCCTTCCGGGAGCCGGGTGCAGCCGGGGTGCTCGCCGAGATGACAGCGGCGGGTCAGCTACGTGCCACGACCGATCCGGCGGTGATTTCCGAAGCGGAGCACGTGGTGGTCGTGGTCGGTACGCCCGTGGACGGGCATCTCAACCCCGACCCGCAGGTGGTACCCAGGGCGATACGCACGTTTTCGGATCATCTTGTCGACGGCCAGCTGCTGATTCTGCGCAGCACCGTCTACCCGGGCGTGACCGCCCTGGTGGAGAAACTGATCTCGGAGATCGGTCGCGACGTCCAGGTCGCCTTCTGCCCGGAACGGATCGCCGAAGGGCGGGCCATGACCGAGCTGTTCGAGCTCCCGCAGATCGTCGCCGCCCGGACGGACGCCACCAGGGTGCGCGCGACCGCGCTCTTCGCTGTTCTCACCAGCGAGATCGTGGACCTGCAGCCAGAGGAGGCGGAGCTCGCGAAGCTGTTCACCAACACCTGGCGATACATCAAGTTCGCGACCGCCAACCAGTTCTACATGATTGCGAACGATCTTGATCTTGATTTCGAGCGCATCCGCGGGGCACTCGCCCACAACTATCCAAGGGCGGCGGACCTGCCCGGCGCCGGCCTCGCCGCCGGCCCATGTCTGTTCAAGGACACGATGCAGCTGGCGGCCGTAACCAACAACACGTTCGCTCTCGGTCATGCCGCGATGCTGGTGAACGAAGGCCTCCCGCTTTACCTGGTCTCCCGGTTGAAGGAACGTTTCGACCTCGCCGGTATGGTCGTCGGCATACTCGGGATGGCGTTCAAGGGTGGTAGTGACGACACCCGGGCAAGCCTGTCGTACAAGCTCCGCAGGATTCTTGACTACTCGGCGGCCGGCACGCTCTGCACCGATCCGTATGTCACCACCGACGCTCGTCTGCTGCCGTTGGACACGGTTCTCGAACGGGCCGATCTCCTCGTCCTGGCCGCACCGCATCCGGACTACGCCATGTTGGAGACGGACAAGCCGGTGGTCGACATCTGGAATCTTCTCGGCGAAGGCGTGCGGGTATGACGTGTTTTTCCACTGAGGGTGGTACGGAGAACGTCCGATGACACCTCGAGTGTCGGTGGTGATGCCGGTCTACAACGAGGGCGACGCCATCGTGCCGGTGCTGGACCGGCTGCTGGAATCGGTGAGTCTCCCGTGCGAAATCATGGTCATCTATGACTTCGAGGGTGACTCGACCGTGCCGAGTCTGGTCGTTTACGCGGAGAAGGACGCGCGGGTGCGACCGGTTCGCAACACCTACGGGCGAGGGCCGGCGAACGCGATTCGCTTCGGCATAGAGCACGCGGTCGCGCCGGTCACCGTGGTGACGATGGCGGATGGCAGTGACGATCCGCGCCAGATCGACGAGCTGGCGCGGCTGGTCGACCGCGGTGTGGTGGTCGCCGCGGCCTCCCGTTACATGCCCGGCGGTCAGCAGGTGGGCGGCCCCATGTTCAAACGGGTGTTGTCGCGCGCGGCCGGGCGGTCCCTGTCGCTACTCACCCGCATCGGTACCCGGGACGCGACGAACAGTTTCAAGGCGTATTCAACCGATTTCGTCCGTAACGTCGGAATTGACAGTCGGTCCGGTTTCGAGATCGGACTTGAGTTGACCGCCAAGGCTCGCCGTCTCGGCCTGCCCGTTGCCGAAATTCCGACAATATGGCTTGACCGGGCACTCGGCGAGTCGAATTTTGATCTTGCCCGCTGGTTGCCCGAGTACCTCCAGTGGTACCGCTTCGCCTTCGGTCGGAGGTTGACTGTCGGCGAACTGCAGGCCCTGCGGCACACCGCGGGAACCGGTGGACCCGGCCCACGAAACGGAAACTATCCCCGCCCGCGACTCCCGAAGGTCAAGGGTGCGGGTGAGACTCCGTCCGAAGACAGCGCGAAAACTGGTTCTCCCGCGTCGGCGGAGGCCCCGAGAGATATCGAGGAATGATACAGATGGCAACGGTTCTGGTGACCGGCTCGGCCGGTTTTATCGGTGGTTATGTCGTGCAGGATCTCCTGGGTCGTGGCTACGACGTGGTGGGTCTGGACAATCTCTCGAAGTACGGGCCGGTCGCCCGCAGCTACGACGAGCATCCGAACTACCGGTTTGTCGAGGGCGATGCGCGGGACACCGACCTGCTCAGTGAGCTGCTCGCCGACTGCGACCATTTCATCGCCGGTGCGGCCATGATCGGTGGGATTTCCTACTTCCACACGTACGCGTATGACCTGCTCGCCACGAACGAGCGCATCATCGCCTCGTCCTGTGATGCCGCTATCCGGGTTTTCCGCGCCGGCGGACGGTTGCGCAAGGTGACGTACCTCAGCTCATCGATGGTGTTCGAGTCGACGGACCGCTGGCCGTCGGTGGAAGGCGACGAGCGCACGGTCGCGCCGCCCCTTTCCTCCTACGGGTTCCAGAAGCTCGCGGTCGAGTACTTCGCCCGAGCTGCGTGGGACCAGTACGCGCTGCCCTACACGATCGCGCGGCCCTTCAACTGCGTCGGTGTCGGCGAGGGCCGGGCGCTCGGCGAGGTCGAGGTGCTGTCGGGCAACGTCAAGCTGGCCATGAGCCACGTGGTGCCCGACCTGGTTCAGAAAGTACTCAAGGACCAGGATCCGTTGCACATTCTTGGTGACGGTAGCCAGGTGCGGCACTACACCTATGGCGGCGATCTGGCCGCGGGGATCGTGACGGCGATGGAGCATCCGGATGCTCTCAATGAGGACTTCAACCTCTCCACCGCCGAGTCGACCACTGTCCTGGAGCTGGCCGAGCTGATCTGGAAGAAGATCAAGGGCCAGGACGAGGAGTTCCGCTACGTCAGCGACGACCCCTTCCAGTACGACGTGGCCAAGCGGGTGCCGAACGTGGACAAGGCCCAGCGCGTCCTGGGTTTCACCGCCGACACGCCGCTGGAGACCATGTTGGACGAGGTCATCCCGTGGATCGAGCAGGCGGTCACGGACGGCCGGATCTAGAGCCGGAGCTGGAGCTGACTGGAGGTCACCGATGGCATCACGCTGGTCTGGCGGGACCCTTGTCGCCGCCGGCCGGGTCGGCGTCACGCACCGGCGTCCGCGTGGGCTCGCCGCGCGTACTGAGCTGTCGGACCGCCTCCGGTCAGTGTTTCCGCTGGACTCCGGGCCATTGGCCCGCCCCGGCAACGTCGTGGGCGTCCTGGCGGCGTTGGTCGCCGGTACGTTGGTGTCCCTCGCCCGCCAGGGTGGGATCGGCGCACTCGACACGATGTGGGCCGAGGACGGACATATCTTCCTCGAACAGTCCGTGCGTTTGTCGGTACTGGACGCGTTCACCACCACCTACGCCGGATATCTGCACGTCGTGCCGAGGACGATCGCGGCGCTCGCCGCTGTGTTGCCGTTGCGGGATGCGGCAGCGGGTTTCGCGGTCCTTTCGGCCCTGCTCCTCGCGGCTACCGCCGTCTTTGTCTATGTCGCGAGTGGTGCCACCCTGCGTCACCGACCGGTGCGGCTGGTGCTGGCCGCATCATTCGTCGTTCTTCCGGTGGGTCAGGGCGAGGTCCTCAACAACGTCGCCGCGAACCTGCACTTCCCGCTGATGGCGGCGAGCGTGTGGGCGTTGCTGTGGAACCCGCGCGGGCGGGCCTTCAGCGCGTTGGCCGCGGGGGTGGTGGCCCTCGCTGTGCTTTCCGATCCGACGATGATCCTGCTGGCTCCGGTTGCCCTGCTGCGGGGACTGCTGTTGCGGGGGGCTCGTGGGTGGGCACCGGGCGCCGTGCTGCTGGCCGGATTTGTCGTGCAGATGATTCCGCGGGTGACCGGCAACACGGACCGCGCGTTCGAACCGCTGGCGCTCAGCCCGCTGAAGATTCCGGTTTACTACGCGCATAATGTGGTGGCCGGCGGGCTGTTCGGGGACAGGCTGCCGGGTCGTTCGGTGACGTCGCCCCGGGCGGCGCTGTTCATACTCCTAGCGGTCATGGTGTTCGGCGTGTTCGCCGCCCTCGCCTGGAAGCGTCGCCGGGCACCATCCACCTGGCTTGCTATGATCATGGTTGGGCAGAGCGTGCTGCTCTATACCGGGCCGGTGCTGCTCGCTGGCGCGGCAACCCCGCGGTACGCACTCGCACCGGCGCTGATCCTGCTGTCGGCGGCCGCTGTCATCGTGGACCGGGCTGTCACCGATGGCGACAACCTGGCTGTCGGCGAACCGCGACGGGCCGGATTCCGCCAGCATGCCTTCGTGGTTCTGCTGGTCTTCGCGATGGCAACGGGGTTCTGGATGGACAACGCCCGCGGTGACGGCCCCCGGTTCAGTCAGGAGCTGGCCGCGGGCCGCGCGCGCTGCGCGGCCCTGCCCGCTTCCGCAGCGGTCACGGTGCGGGTCAGCCCGTCGGGATGGTCGGCGAACCTGCCCTGTCAGGCCGTGCTCGACCGTTGAGCGCCGGGCCACTACCAGGGCTCACCACCGCACGATGACCTTCCGGGCGTCGAACCCCTCGGCGTAACGTGTGCCACACTCGACTCCGCGTAACCGCAACACCGCCCGGAAGGTCTCCTCGTCAAACCAGGGTTTCTCCTTCTGACTGGGAAAATGCTCGATGATGTGTGCAAGCTTTGCCGTGACGGTTTCCTCTGACAGCGGTACGTACAGCGTTGGACGCATTATGTCGCCGTCCCACTTCGGGATCTCGTAGCCGAGGATCAGCGCCCCGCGAAACGTCTGCCAGGCAAGTTCACCGAGAGCGCGATGGTCCTGATGTGCGTCGCCCAGCGACGGAGCGAACACCACATCCGGGCAGACCTGCCGTGCGATCGCCAGGAGCACCTCCTTGACGCCTCCCCATTCCCGGGGAAGGAAGCCGTCCCGGACTTCGTGCAGGTGAAGGGAGCCGAGCGAGCCGCCGCCGAGATTACGCGCGCTCGTCTCAGCTTCGGCGCCGCGCTCGCCCGATCCCGCGAAGACGACCCAGTGCACGCAGGCCGTGGGGTATCGGGCGAGGAGCGCGATGATGGTGCCGCCGGCGCCGATCTCCACGTCGTCCGCGTGCGCGCCGAGAGCGAGTATCCGGTAGCCATGCCCGTCGGCGGGCGGCGCGGCGGTCATCTCCAACATCGGCGACTACCTTCGCGCCATGCACATCAGATTCACGTCCTGGAATTACCCAGCCATGCCGACCGAACACCTGGGGTAGACCGGAAAAATATAGTGCAATACTTTCTGATATGGGTGAACGGGCTGTTATCGACTTCGGCCTGTGCAGGTGGGCCGGCCTGTTCGCCGACGACCACGTTCGGTCGGGCCGGCAACGGGCTCACGCGGTCGGGTTTGGGCCAGGCCGCCGGCCGTTCCCCCTTGAGAAAACGGCGGATTCCGCCGAGCGCCACGGCCTGCAGGAAGAAGACCTGGGCCGCGAGACGTAGCGGCGCAGGCGGGTTCCCGCCCCTGATCACCGTCATCAGGCTGCCCGCTCCCGCGAGGTTACCGGCCAGGAACAGCCGTGCGATCCGGCTGTGGCGGGCTGCGGGAACGCTGACCGCGATCAGCATGGCGTGGGCCATCGGCCCGAAGGACGACCGGACGAGCCGGTGCCCCCACAGCTGCGGGGTGACCGGTAGGGCACCTGGCACCAGCGCCTCCCGGCGGCGCCAGAGCATGTCGAGGTTGCCGGCCACCACCCGGGTCCGCCGTTCCCACTCCTCGCTGTACGTGGCGCTGGGGGTCTCGACCGAGTACGCGGACGGCTCATAGACGACCCGCAGGCCGGCCTCGGTGATGTCGAGAGCGAGCCAGGCATCGTCCACCGCGACATCTGGGGGCAGCGTCTGGAAGACCTCCCGGCGGAACGCGAGCATCTCGCCGACGACGCCGATGGTCTGCCCGATGGCCGACTCGCACTGTTTGAGCCAGGACTCGAATTTCCAGTAGAAGCCCTGGCCGCCGGCAGGGTCCTCGACCCTCTTCTCACCGGCCACAGCACCGACGGTCGGGTTGCGGAAATGCCGCGCCGCGGCCCGCAGGGAACCGGGAGCCAACCCCGCGTTCGCATCCGAGAGCACGACAATGTCGTGACTCGCGGTGGCGACCCCCCGGTTGACGGCCTCGCACTTGCCCAGCCGCACGCCGGCTGACAGCACCGTGACGCCGGGCCGTCGAGCCGCCTGCGCGGTGGCGGGGTCGTCCGCGACGATGATTATTTCCAGTGGACCCGGATATCCGGCGGCGGACAGTTCATCGACCTTCTTTCTGATCACCGTCGCCTCGCGGTATGCCGAGACGACCACGGTCATCGACGGCCAGACCTCGGGATCTTCCGGCTCCTCGGTCCGGTGGCTACGGCTTTTCAGTGCGACGTAAAGCGGGTACAAAGCGTGGCCGTACATTGCTGTCGCTCCAAGTGCTGTTATCGCGACTCTACGTCCAGTACTGCGTACTCCCATCATGGAGACCACCGTAACCTGTGTTCTTGGGGTAACCATTCGGAGTCATCGACCTCGAATGTCGCGCCTTCGCTGTGGGTGCGGACAGGCCTCGGCCGGTCGCTCGTAATGCGTCCAGGTGCGATGTCCGAGTGAACTGACGTAGGGGAGCGGCTGATGGCTGGCACAGAGCACTGGATCGTTGCGGTCGAAGAGCCGTTCCTACCCGCGGACGCCGGTGGCCGGGTGGAGACGTTGATGTTTCTGGCTGCCGCATCGGCGGCCGGGATCGGGTTGCGGGTGCTCGTCCCAACACCGAAGGCGCTCGACCTGGCTGCCTACCAGGCGGCGCTGCCAGGCGCTGTGGTCATCGAGCTGCCGCGTAACCTGACTCCGCTGGCGCATCTCAGGCTGCGGCCGTATGCCTACACCTCACGCCCGCTCGGCGCCCTGGCGCGTGTCCTTGCCGTCACACCGCCATCCGCCGATGCTGTGATCAGCTACAGCTGCCGGGTCGCACACCTGGGCGAACGGGTTGCCCGCGCATGGCGCATCCCGCACCTCGTTCGTGCCCACAACATCGACTCGGAGTACTTCCGGGCGTTGGCGGGCGCTGCCACGGGGCCGCGGGCGGTGGCCTACGAACTTGAATATCGCAAGCTCCGCAGGGCCGAGCGTGTTCTGCACAGCTCGCCGACCGTGACCTGTATCGCGGACATCTCCGTGGACGACCATGCCTGGCGCAGGGAGCGCTGTGGTGCGCGCGCGATCCACCTGCCGCCCTTCCTGCCCGCCCAGGTGGCCACGGCGTCCGCCGCACATGTCGTGACCGAGCGCGACCCTGGCCGGTTGCTGTTCGTCGGATCGCTGGACACCCCGACCAACACCGAGGCGCTGCGGTGGTTCCTCACGGTTTGCTGGCCGACCGTCCGCGTCCGACACCCGCAGGCGTCGCTCCAGGTCGTCGGCCGGCGGGGGGACCCCGGGCTGGTGGCCTGGTTGCGAGGTCACGACCGGGTCAGCGTCCACACCGATGTCACCAGCGTGCAGGGATACATCGCCGGCGCGGCGGTCTCGCTGAACCCGATGCGATCGGGCTCCGGGGTCAACATCAAGGTGGTCGAGGCGATGGCGGCTGGGGTTGCGGTGGTGAGCACCCGGGTCGGCGGCCGTGGCCTCGGGTGGGTACCAGGGCGTGACCTGCTGATCGCGGACGACTCCACCGGGTTCACCGAAGCGGTCTGCAGGCTGCTGGACGCGCCCGGGTTGGCCGAGCGGATCGGCGCGTCCGGCCACGCGTTCGTCGCCCGTGAGCTCGACCGGGACATCCTGCTGGAGCGGATGCGGTCGGCTATGGCGCAGGTGGCCCGGCCAGGAGCCCCCTGAGGTATGAGCGGTGTTCGGCCGCGGCGGTCGGGTTGCGGCGCGCCCATGACAGCAGCGTGCGGCCCGCGTATCCGGCCACGAGCATCGCCTGCATCTGCCGCACCCGTCTCGGGGTGTTGTGCATGGCCAGGTAGTTCATCATGGACGCGCCGCGCATCTGCAGCATCCAGATCTTCGGTGCGCCCGAACCACCCGCGCTGTGCGGCACCAGCAGATCCGTCCGCAGCCGCTGGCGCAGGCCGGCTTCACGGACCCGCCGTCCCAGCGCCATGTCTTCGTTGTAGACGAAGAAACTTTCGTCGAATCCGCCTACAGTAAGAAATGTTTCGCGCCGGACGGCCATGCAGGCCCCGGTGAGCCAGTCGACGTTCATCGGGCGGCCGGGCTCGGGGCGGGCGAACAGGCCGACGGTCGGGGCAATCTTGTGCGCTCCGATCACGTGCATGAAGACCCGACGCGGCGTCGGTTCCCAGCCGCCGTTGCCCAGCTCCGGCCGGTTGTCCGGGCCTGTCATCGTGGCGGCGCTGGCGGCGAGGCCGGGATCATTGCGGACGTCGTCCACGAGCTTGATCATGATTTCAATTGATGGTCGGCTGTCTGGGTTTCCGAAGATCAGATATTCGTGGTGCGACGTCCGCACCCCCATGTTCGCGGCCTTGGCGAACCCCTTGCCGCCACCGGAGTTCACATAACGACCGCACGGCATGTCCGCAATGAGTTCGTCGACACGGTCCGCGCCGTAGGCGTTGTCGACAATCACGATCGGGATGTTCGCGGGCAGGCTGGCGAGCATCTGTTCGAGTTGATCTCGGCTGTGATAGCTGACGAGCACAAGCTCGAACGGCCATTCCTGTTGACCGTCGGGGGATATCACCGTGACTGGCTGTACGTTGTGCACTCTGCGAGTGTGCCATATCACTGCAGGTGTTTGCTGGCCGCTCTCGGGTCCGATTGACGTGATGATCCGACTGAAGTGGGTATCCCCCAACGGGGTTCGCCGCCCGGCGGCTCCGGCGGCTCCGGCGGCTCCGGCGCGAGGAGGACACGCGGATGAAGGTGCTCGTCACCGGTTCCGAGGGTTACCTGGGCGCCCTGGTCGCACCCGAGCTGATGCGTGCCGGCCACGGGGTCCTCGGCCTGGATACGGGCTACTACAAGTTCGGCTGGCTCTACCGGGGTGCCGACCGTAGCCCGCAGACCCTCGACAAGGATCTACGCCATGTCACGATCGAGGATCTGGCCGGTGTGGACGCGATCGTGCATATGGCCGAACTGTCCAACGACCCGCTGGGTGAACTCGCACCGGAGGTCACCTACAAGGTCAACCACGAGGGTTCCGTCCGACTGGCGACGCTCGCGAAACATGCCGGGGTGTCCCGGTTCGTCTATATGTCGTCGTGCAGCGTGTATGGCGTCGCGGCGGGCCTCAACGTCACCGAGACCGCCGTTGTGAACCCGCAGACGCCGTACGCACGCTGCAAGGCTCGGGTCGAACGCGATGTCGCGTCCCTGGCAGGCGAGGATTTCTCGCCCACGTTCCTGCGTAACGCCACCGCGTACGGCGCGTCTCCCCGGATGCGGTTCGACATCGTGCTCAACAACCTCTGCGGAGTCGCCTGGACAGCCGGCGAGATCGCGATGACCAGCGACGGGACGCCGTGGCGTCCGCTGGTCCACGGCCTGGACATCGCCAAGGCCATCCGGTGCGTGCTTGCCGCGCCACGTGAGCTCATCCACAACGAGGTGTTCAATGTCGGCAGCAGCACGCAGAACTATCAGATCAAGGAGATCGCGGACGCGGTCGCGAGCGTCTTCACCGGTTGTCGGCTGAGCTTCGGTGCCAACGGCGGGGACACCCGCAGCTATCGGGTCGACTTTGACAAGATCAATGATGCGCTTCCCGGCTTCTCCTGCGACTGGGATGCTCCGCTGGGGGTCAGGCAGTTGCACGACGTCTTCGCGCGCATCCAGCTTGCCGGGGAGACGTTCACGGGCCGCGGGCACATCCGGATCAAGCAGCTGCAGTATCTGATCGACACCGGCCAGGTCGATGACGATCTTTTTTGGACGTATTGATGATCATAATGTCGACCGAGCTGGCCGGGGTCTTCGTCGTGGATGCCGAGCCGTTACCCGACTCCCGCGGTCTTTTCGCCCGGACCTTCTGCGCACGCGAGTTCGTCGCGGCGGGCCTGGCGCCCGAGGTGGCCCAGTGCAGCGTCGCCTTCAACCACATCGCCGGGACGATCCGTGGGATGCACTGGGCGGCGCAGCCGGTGCGGGAGACCAAGCTCGTGCGCTGTACCCGTGGGGCCATGTTCGACGTTGCCGTGGACGTCCGCCCCGGGTCGCCGACCTACCTTCACCACGTCGCCGTCGAGCTCACCGCGGACAACCGCCGGGCCCTGTTCGTTCCGGCTGGTCTGGCCCACGGGTACCAGACGCTCGTCGACGCTACCGAAGCGACCTACCAGATGAACGTACCCTTCGAACCCGGCCATGACCGCGGTGCCCGCTACGACGACCCGCGGTTTGCAATCCGCTGGCCGCTGACTGCTACGGTCGTCTCCGCCAAGGACCGTGCCTGGGCGCTGCTCGATGAGCCACCGGTTGCCGCCGGCTGACCGGTGGTGGGGTTCATCACCCGTGGTAGGCGGTCCGTCATTCGCGCGGGCGCCACATCCATCCGACCCAAAGCCATCGATCATACCTAAAGCCATAAATACCATGCACGAGGGGACCGCATGTCAACCGAGCACGCCGGCCAGTCAGTGACCCGTGGACAGGCCGAGGCCGTGGCCGTGCCGGTCACGGCCTGCCGCTCGTGCGGTGGGCCGTCGCCGCGCCCGTTCCTGACGCTTGGATGTACTCCCATCGCCAACCGGCTGCTGCGGCCCGACGACCTCGCCGGGCACGAGCCGGTCTTCCCGCTGGAAATCGGCTTCTGCGAGTCGTGCGCACTGGTCCAGCTCACCCATGCCCTGCCGGCGGAGGAGATTTTCGACGCGGACTATCCGTATTATTCATCGTTTAGTGACACGCTCTGCCGGCATGCCGAAAAGCATGTGATCGATCTGATCGCCAGCCACAACCTCGGTCCCGACAGTCTCGTCGTGGAGATCGCGAGCAATGACGGTTACCTGTTGCGGGCCTTCGTCGAGCGGGGGATTCCGGTGCTCGGTATCGAACCGTCACCGGGTCCCGCGGCGGCGGCCCGTAAGATCGGTGTGCCGACCCGTGCGGAGTTCTTCGGCGCAGACCTCGCCCGGGCGCTGGTTGCCGATGGTCTGCGCGCGGACGTCATCATCGCGAACAACGTGCTCGCGCACGTACCTGATCTGAACAGTTTCGTCGCGGGGATGTCAATCCTGCTCGCGGACGACGGAATCATCACCGTGGAGAACCCGGGTGTGGGGGCGCTGCTTGCCAACACCGAGTTCGACACGGTTTACCATGAACATTTCTGTTACTTTTCCACAATCGCCGTGGACGCCCTCATGCGTCGCCACGGACTCAGCATTGTCGAGGTGGCGGAGTTTCCCGAACTGCACGGTGGCACGCTGCGCTGGCGGTTGCGGCGGGCCGCGGCCGATCGGGAGTCGCCGCAGGTCCGGGAGCGCCTTGAACGTGAACGCGCGGCCGGCCTGGACACCTTCGAGCGCTACGCCGGCTTCGGTGCTGATGTGCGCGAGCTCCAGGCCGAACTGCTTGCTCTGCTGCGAGAGCTGGCCGGACAAGGCCGGACGGTGGCCGGCTACGGCGCCGCTGCCAAGGGCGCCACCCTGCTGAACTCGAGCGGCATCACCACCGATCTCGTCCAGTACGTGGTCGATCGCAACGTCCACAAGCAGGGCAAGTACATCCCGGGGGCGCGTACGCCGATCCTCGCCCCGGCGGTCCTGGCCGAGCGCAGACCCGACTACCTGCTCCTGCTGGCCTGGAATGTCCGGGACGAGATCATGGAGCAGCAGGCCGCCTT
>NZ_CAUVXO010000032.1:9165-11515 GCF_963555865.1 Protofrankia sp. Cr1 | reverse complement strand
GCCTCCGGGCGGTCCAAGGCCATGTGGACGCTGGGCGACCAGGTCATCTCCAGCGGGACCAACGCGCTCATCGCCTTCGCGGTCGCCCGCCGGGTTTCGGCGGGCCAGTTCGGCGCGTTCTCGATCGCCTTCGCGCTGTTCGCGCTGGTCGTCGGGTTCTCCCGGGCGGCTGGCACATCACCGTTGGGCATGAAGTATGCCGACGCCGCCCCGCGGATCTTCCGGGCAGCGGGCGCCGCGGCGACCGGCACGGCGCTGGTTCTCGGCATGATCACCGGTGGATGTCTGGTAGCCGTCGGTGCGGTGCTGGGCACCACGGTCGGTGCGGCGATAGCCGCGATGGGTCTGGTCATGCCGGGCCTGCTCCTGCAGGATGCGTGGCGTTACGTGTTCATCGCCGAAGGCAGGCCCGCGAAGGCCGCCGTGAACGACATGGTGTGGACCGTGATCCAATTGGGCGGCGTGTTCTTCCTGCTCCGTCATGGCGTCGGGTCGTCCGCGACGTATCTGCTCGTCTGGGGTGGAGCCGCCGCGGCGGCAGCCCTGGTGGGGATCGTCCAGTCCGGCTTCTGGCCCGCACCGGTCAGGTCCCGTGAATGGATCAGACGGCACCGCGAGGTCGCGGGCTACATGAGCGCCGAGTACATCACTGTTCAGGGCGCCCAGCAGGGGTCGACACTGCTGATCGGCGTATTCGGCACCGCGATCGCGGTCGGCGCGCTGCGTGGGGTCCAGACCCTCCTCGGCCCGACCACGATTCTCGCCGTCGGCATCATCAGTTTTGCGATTCCGGAGTTCTCCCGTCGGCGGGATATGTCCGCCCGCGCCCGCATTCGATCCGCGACCATGCTTTCATGTCTGGTCGTCGGTGCCGGCGTGCTGTGGGGCGCGTTGTTCCTTCTTGTTCCCGACCGCGTGGGCGTCGCGTTGCTGGGTGACACGTGGGCGCAGACCCGTGGCATACTCGTTTTGACAATCATCCAGCAGGCGGGGGCGGCTGCCACGGTCGGTCCGGCGTGCATGCTTTATGCGCTTGGCCAGCCCAAGCTCACTTTCCGCGCCCACTGTGTGCTCGCGCCGGCCCTGTTCGTGTTCCCGGTCGCCGGTCTGGCGCGCTACGGTTTGCAAGGGGCTGTCGTCGGGTACATCATCGCTTTCTGGATGACCGTGCCGTTGTGGTTCGTGCTGCTGCACCGAGCCGCGCACCGGGCCGAGGTTCCAACCCGTGACCTGCTCGGGTCTGGCGAGAAGGCCGGGTCCAGAGGGCCAGAGGCGATGCGGACGGTATGTTGACCGGTCGGCATCGTCGGGGCGGGCGGTGAGATATCGTGAGTTCGCGGTGAGACTGCACATCATCTATCGATCCGTCGGCAGCGAGAACCGCAAGGACCGACCGGACTTCTACAACAAGTCCCTTGCGCTGGCGTCACTGTTGCGCGCGGTGGACAATGTCGATATTGAGACCGAGCTTGTCTTCGTCAACGACGGGCCGGTTCCCGCCGGCCGCCTGGAGATGATGTCGGAAGCGGGCGAGGTTCTCAGTGTCCGTTGCGGCAGCAACCGGTCGTCATACCGGTGGGTGCTGCGACTACCTCGGCAGCGGGGCTGGTCACCAGCCGATCTTGTCTGGTTCTCCGAGGACGACTACCTCTATACCGGTGCGAGCCTGCGCGATCTCGTCCGGGCCGCGAACGAGCTGGACCGCGCCGATTACTTCACTCTCTACAGCTCGATGCGTTTTGATCCCGCGGCCACCCGATGCTCGCCGTTGATCAGTTCGGCGACCCGCTCCCAGGGTGATCCCGATGCGGTCCTGCTGGGCACGGCGCGCTGGTACCAGGCGGTGAGCGCCACCAGCACGTTCGGGGCCCGGCTCGGGGCGGTGCTCGCCGACGAGCGACTGTTGCGTACCTCCCCGTTCCTCGGCGAGGCATGGGACCAGGCCACCTGTCTGGCCTACCAGGGATACCGGCCGTTCGGCCTGCGGGAACTCGCTGGCGGCAGGCCGGATCCCGGGCACATGGGGCGGCCTCGGGCCGCGGCTCGCCGGGTCGCGCTGATCGGCGTACGGACCGTCGCCAACGCTGTCACACTTGCGCGGCCGCAACACGCGCGGCGGACCCTGGTGGCACCTGATCCAGATCTGGTCACGCATATGGAGCAGCGGTTCCTGGCACCTGGCACCGACTGGGCCGCTGTGGCTACGGCGGTCGAGCACTGGTCACGCAGTCGTGGTCAGGAGACGTCGTGGGCCCCGAAACCGGGGGCCTGACAGGAGCCTGTTTCACAGCAGGTTCCAGGAGATGACCAGGGGGTTTGCGCAGCTGTGCACCGACGTTTCGGGGCACCC
>NZ_CAUVXO010000032.1:6922-8763 GCF_963555865.1 Protofrankia sp. Cr1 | reverse complement strand
ATCATGGTTCTGCGCGCATCCGGGCCATCAGAAACAGGGGGCTGCGATGTTTTCGCGATCCGGGTGGCACGAGGGCGGCCGATCCCTTCGTTCCCGTGGGATCTTCGAGGTGCTGATCTCACCTGAGGCGAGGGGAGCGCGCAGGTGACCCCGGTTGCGCAGCCGTCAGCGGAGGCGACCCGGGGCCTTGGGGGGGTGTCCCTGCTGCGGGTCCTGGGACGCCGCTGGTTGGCGATTGTCATCGCGGTGGTTATCGGCGCGGCGCTGGCGCTCATCCTTGCCAAGCGGCAGGCTCCGGTGTATCAGGCGACGGGCCGGGTGTTCCTGAGCACCTCCGACGCGGCGCTCGGCGGGGGCTCGGTCGATGCCACCCGGGTCGTCCAGACCCAGGCCCAGTTCGCCGCCTCCACCGCGGCTCTGGACCTGATCGCCGAACAGCTCAAGGTGTCGCGGCCCTATGTGGCCAAACGGGTGAAGGTCACGCCGTCGGCGGGAGGCTACTTTTTCACGATCGTCGGCAGCGGCGGCACCGACGAGCAGTCGGTGCGGTTGGTCCAGGCTACCGAGAGCGCCTATCAGCAACTTCTCTCCCAGTATGGGGCGGACAGCAGTGGCGCTGTCGATCGGCTTACCAAGCTGCGGGACGAGACCTACAAGAACCTCCAGAGGCTGCAGGCCCAGCAGGCGGCTCTGCCTCGTAACGCGGACGAACAGGTTCTTGCCAGCCAGATCAGCAACCTCAACTCACAGATCGCCGATCTCAACCGACGGATTCCCGAGGCACAGGTCAACGCCGCGTTGAGGGCCGGTTCGGTGACGCTGGCCGAAGCTCCGCGTTCTGATGGCAAGGTCGCACCGCAGCTGTTCCGTGACGCTCTGGTTGGCGCGTTGGTCGGGATGTTCCTGGCGGCGGCAGTGGTCTGGTGCGCCTATCTGCGCCGGCCAACGGTTCTCGACGGGCGCGGCGCGGCCCTTGCCCTTGATGCGCCATTTCTTGTGGAAATTCCTGATCGACGCGGCAGCGGACTCCCGACCGACACGCTTGTCTCCGCCATGTCCGCGGTATTGGCACCAACCGTCAAAGTGGTGGCGCTCGTTCCGGCGATGCGAGGCGATCTGGGTGTCGATCTGGTGGCGGCCGTCTGCGCAAGCTGGTCAGACGATCAGGGAGTTGTGCTGATCATCGACGCCTCCCCGGAGCCCGACGTCCGCGCGACGTTGGAGCACCTACCTCGAGCGGTTTCCGGTGAGCTGCCCCGCTGGGCGCACGAGCCGACCTGCCTGGCCCGCTCATCCGGCACCGGACGAGGGCATCTGCTGTACAACCGGGTCGCGCCGGCCCGGGCCGCCCGGCCCGGTGGGCTCGCGCCCATCCTGGCGGACCGCGCACCCGTTGTCGATCTTGTCATCCTGTTGACGCCGGCGCTCAGCGAGCTTCCGACGACAGCGGTGTCCGCCGCGCAGGCGGATGCCATCATCGTTGTCGCCAGCGGCGATTCCCTGCTCAAGGAGCTGTCGCGGGTGCCGCGGCACTGGCCGGCCCTGGCGGGGCGGATCGTGGGCGTGGTCTTCGACGGCCGATCCGGCGTCCGTCGGTCCGCGCGCAATGCGGCGCCCGCGCGCGCCGCCGATGACGTTGTCGGCCCGATCGTGGGTGCCGGTGGTCGTGCTGCCTCCGCGCCGGGCGCATCGTCGAGGGCGTCGATGGACGCCGGGCGTCGCCGGCGCGGCGACAGGGAGGCTACGGACAGATATGTCCGTCCCACCGGTAAGCATTGAGCGCCTGGACGGCGCTTGGCGGCACTTCGCGGTTGGCGGCACGGGTGGCTGACGCCCGGACC
>NZ_CAUVXO010000032.1:2778-6350 GCF_963555865.1 Protofrankia sp. Cr1 | reverse complement strand
CTGCTGTTCGGTGAGGTCTTTCTCCAGCGGCTGGCGGTCCCGGTGGGTTCCACCCAGGTGCCACTGATGCTGCCGGGAGTTCTCGTCGGCGCCGTGGTGCTGCTCGCGTGGGGTGACCTCGCGGCCAACATGGGCCGAACCAGGGCCTACCTGATCGCCATGGCGGCGTGCGTCAGCGCGGCGTCGGTCGCGTTCATCCGGGGCCTTGACGACAATTCACTGACGTCGCTGCTCCTGCTGGTGGTGACCTATGCGCCGTTCTGCTATGGCCTGCGCGCCGACGTATCGGCGACGCTGTTCCCCCGGGTACTGGACCGTTTTGCGATCATGACGGCGGTGCTGGCCGGACTCGCGGTGGCGCAGTTCGGCCTGCAGCTCGCGGGCTGGCACTACCGCGACATCATCGGCGGCATTCTCCCACCCGACCTGGTCATGCGGAACTTCAACACGTCATATCCGGTGGCCTACGGCTCCAACCTGTTCAAGGCGAACGCGTTCGTCTGCCTGGAGCCGTCCTTCTGTTCGCAGTTCCTCGCCATCGGTCTGGTCGTTTCGGTGTTGCGGGGTGTCCGCTGGTGGCGACTGCTGCTACTCGTCGTGGCCATCCTGGCCACGGTCTCGGGCACCGGGGTGATTCTGCTGGCCGCCGCGCTTGTGCTGCTCGCGGTCCACAAGGGACCTCGATTTGCGATCACGGCGGCGACGGGTCTCGCGCTGGTCGTGACCATCGTGAGCTTCACGCCGGCTGCGGATGTCTTCGCCGAGCGCGCCACCGAGACGTCCACGAGCAGTTCGAGTGGCAGCCTGCGTTTCGTCCAGCCCTACACCCGGACCTTCGACCGGCTCGGCGGCGATCCGTTGACCGTGCTCTTCGGCTCCGGTCCGGGCTGGTCCGACCGTGACGCCGACCAGTTCATGCACAACACCGGCCTGCCGTTGAACTATGCCATGCTGCCCAAGCTCGTCCTGGAGTACGGCCTCGTCGGCGGGACGGCTTTCCTCGCACTCGTCGTGTTGGCGTTCGCGCGCGGATCCCCGTCGTTCGTCCTCTCCGGTGCGGTACTGGTCTTCTTCAC
The DNA here is from genome assembly GCF_963555865.1 of Protofrankia sp. Cr1. NCBI lineage: Bacteria > Bacillati > Actinomycetota > Actinomycetes > Frankiales > Frankiaceae > Protofrankia > Protofrankia sp. Cr1. The sequence goes on along the minus strand of NZ_CAUVXO010000032.1, from coordinate 5,274 downwards.
GGTGCTGTCCAGCAGTCTGCTCAGCCCGGTTGTCGTCTACCTCGGGTTGCTCCTGGTGACCTGGTTCGCGCGCGACATCTGGTGACGCCCGGGCCTGGTCAGGTCAACAGACCGACCGCCGCGAGCGCGTCCGCCGCGTCCGCGACCGTGTCGAACGGCAGGTCCGCACGCTCGGCGATGTCAAGCATGCTGTTGGTGCCGTCGGCGAGGTTGAGGACCCACAGCAGGCCCATTTCGACCGCATCGCGCCCGAGGGTGGCGCCGATCGAGCGGTACAGGCCCCGCCGTCCCAGCTGCGGCTCCCCGAACGGGGACGTGTTGGTCCAGGTCCGGTCCCGCTCGCAGATCTCGATCGTACGCATGATGATCGCGAAAGAGTCGCCAAGGCTTTCCGGCGTCACGAGGTCCATGTTGTCGGCGGAGGTGTGGTATTCCGGGTACTCGCCGTGCTGGCTGCGGCCGAAACGGCCTACCGGCAGGTTGAAACCGGGCGAGCAGAACTGGCGCTCGTCATACCCGTACGGAGAGAAGTCGACCACATGGTGCGGTCGATCAGTTTCTTTCAGCGCCCGCGTCGCGGCCCGGTCGATGACCGCGTCGCCGCGTCGGCTGCGTTTGTATGTCGGCTGTCCGCGGTCGCCGAGCCCGGTCAGCACGAGACCATGCTCAACTTGTTCGACGGCGTGGCGGTTGTGGGCGAGCCACGTGATCGCCCCGATCGTCCCGGGGATGAACAGGATCCGGTAGGTCAGGCGCCGGGGCCGGTCCGCGAGTGCCCCGGCGAGCAGCGTCGCCATGGCGATACCGGAGGCGTTGTCGTTCGCCATGCCCGGGTGGCAGACGTGGGTGGTCAGGAGGAACTCGTGCGGACCGCTACCGGGCAGGAGGATCTCGGCGAAGGTCAGTGATCCGTCGGTGAGCGTCGTGTCGATGTGCACCTGGTACTCACCCTCGGCAAGCTCGCGCCGCTGCCGGTCGGGTAGGCAGAAACCCCAGGTCTCGCGGTAGTAGGAGGTGCGGTACGGCACCCAGTCGGGTCGGTCGGGCAAGGAATGCAGGTGCGGTGCCAGGTCGGGGAGGGCAAGCCGGGTGTATGTCGGTGCGCTGTAGTTCACCAGGTGCAGTGGATGGTCGGCGACATCAAGGATGCGCTGACCGTCCGGGCCGGCGAGCCATGCCTCCCGGACATTCCACTCCTTGGGCACCGTCCAGTCGAGCACCGGCGTGCCGGTGGGAATCTCACGTACGGTGAGGGGGACCGCCGGGTCAAGTGCCCGCCGGACCGTGGCCAGCGTTCTGCGCACGCCGTTGCCGGTGATGCTGCGCATCGCGGGGGTGAGCTCGGCGACCAGCTCGTACAGATGCGCCCCGAGCGCACTGGTCGTCTCGTCGGGAATGCGCGACACGCGAACTCAACGTTTCCAGACGCACCAGGGTGCGGCGCCGGAGTCCCAGAGCTGGTTGAGTTCGGTCCAATCCCGGTAGGTGTCCATACCCATCCAGAAGCCTTCGTGAGCGTGCAGCGTGAGTTGGCCCGCGTGCGCGAGTCGCTGTAGTGGCCGACGTTCGAGGAGTAGGTCGGGGTCGTCGTCCAGGTAGCCGTCAACGAACTCATGTTCGAAAACGAAGTACCCGCCGCTGACCCAGCCGGACGACGGCGGTTTTTCCGCGAATCCGGTGACCGTGTCGGCGACGGTGGCGAGTTCGCCGTAACGGCTGGACGGCCGGACCCCGGTCACCGTGCCGATCCGACCGGCGCGTTCATGATTGACAAGTACGGCGGTGAGGTCGACCGTGCTGAGCCCATCGCCGTAGGTGAGCATGAATCTGGGCTCGGTCAGATATTCGCGTACCCGGGCCAGCCGTGCCCCGGTGCCGGTGAGTAGGCCCGTCTCGGCGAAGGTCACCTCCCAGTCCTCGTCGCCGGCCGCGTTGTGAAACGTCGGGGTGTGGTCGTCGGTGAGGTGCAGAGTGAAGTCCGCCACCTGCGCACGGTAGTTCAGGAAGTAGTTTTTGATCGAGTCGCTCTTGTAACCCAGACACAGGATGAAACGGCGAAATCCATAATGTCCGTATGTCTTCATGATGTGCCAGAGGATCGGCTTGCCACCGATGTCGACCAGTGGTTTGGGAAGTTTCTCGCTCGCCTCGCGCAACCTGGTGCCCATCCCGCCGCACAGGATGACGACCGGAATATCCGGCACATCACAGCTTATCCATGACTGTTCATTACCGGCGGGTTTGGTATCTGTTGTCACGACTTCTTCTTTTCTCCCGTGGTCGACCCGGTGGCCGCCCGGAGCGGAATACGTGGCACGGTTGTTCCCGCGCAGGGCTGGCCGTATTCCTGGCAACGCTCACCGGAATGGGCCACCGGTGGCGGCCACCACGATCGGACGCCAGCCTTGATCGTCACGGACGCCGGTGCGGGCCCGGCCGGGCTGCCCGCCGTCCGTCGGCTCCCCTTCGTTACAGTTCGCGGGGTATCCGACGTCG
>NZ_CAUVXO010000032.1:0-2526 GCF_963555865.1 Protofrankia sp. Cr1 | reverse complement strand
CTCCTTCCCGTTGCCGGCGTCATCATCGCCGCGGTCCTCGCGTTGACCGCCTGGCGGTTGACCCCGGCCGGAGCGCACCAGGCCGGGTCAGACCCGCCAGGCACGCCACCGGTGTCCGCAGGCGGCCTGGGCGCAGCGGCCCCGACCAGCGCGTCGGCTACGGCCACGGCAACGGCCACGGCCACGACGGGTGCTGGTGCTGGTGCTGGAACCACGGTCGGCGGAGATGAAGCTGCCGCGGCGCCGGTGCCACGGGTCGCACCGGCAACTCATCTCGGCCCCTTCCCGAGCGGTGTGGCCGCCGGGACGCTTGCCGAGGCGAACGCGTGGGCGACCTTTCGCGGCCGGCCCAACGACGTGGTGGTCACCTACACCGACCGGTCTAGCTGGCACACGATCGTCCGCCCGTGGATCGGACGAGACCGCAACCACTTTGCCGGATTCCCCGGTAGCTGGGTTATCAGTCAGCCATTATTCCCGGAGTCCGGACCGGAAAGGGGCAACCTGGCGGACTGTGCCGCGGGCGCGTACGACGGCTACTGGCGCGATTTCGGACTCTGGCTGGTGGCAAAGGGGCGCGGCAGTTCGTTCGTCCGGCTGGGGTGGGAGTTCAACGGCACGGGGTTCGCGTGGTCCGCGGTCAATCCCAGATTGTGGATCACGTGCTACCGTAATGCCGCGTCCGCGATCCGGCGGGCCGACGCACAGGTTCGCCTCGACTGGAACCTCAACGCGCACGGGTCGGTCGGCGTGGCTGACGCGTTCGAGCTGTATCCGGGGGACGCCTATGTCGATGTCATCGGCATAGATGCCTACGATCAGTATCCGCCGAGTGTTGACCCGGCGACTTTTGATGCACAGTGTAACGGTCTCGACGGACTGTGCGGAGTGGTCCGCTTCGCCCGGCTGCACAACAAGCTGTTTTCGGTGCCGGAGTGGGGGGTGGTGGCGAAAGAAGGCTCGAAGGCCGGGCCGCTCGGCCAGGCCGGCGGTGACAACGCCCTGTTCATCGCGAAGATGTACCAGGTATTTGTTGATAATGCCGATATACTCGCCTATGAGGCATATTTCAACGAGGACAGGGCTGGCAACGTCCGGTCCGCACTGATCAACCCGACCGTGAACCCGGTGGCCGCCCGTGAGTACCAACGCCTGTGGTAGCGACGTCCGGACGAGGGAACCTACGGTCAGGAGGGTCGTGGCGCGGCCAGCGCACGGTGGTGGGAGCACGGCCGTCGGGGTGGGGGATCCCTCGGCGGGTAAGGTTGGGCATAACGCCTCGCGCGCTGGCGTCGCGAGGTGCTTCGTGAGGACGCTCCGGTGCGCGGCCAGCGACCGGGTTTGCGACGTCGTGTCCGTCTGTAAGATTGCGTCGTTCTTCGAGAGGCTCGGGACGCACCTATGACCCTCGCCCCGCTGTTGGACGTTCTGACCGCCAGCCCGGGTGCTGATCCGGCCCTGGCCCGTGCCCTCGCCTCGGTCGGTGAGCTCCGGCTTGACCTGTCGGCGCCGGCTGCGCTGTGGCCGTTCGCCGCTGCCGCACTCGCGGGCCGGGGTGGTCGGACGGTGCTCGCCGTGACCGCAACCGGTCGAGAAGCAGACGATCTTGCTGCCGCGCTGTCGAGCATGATTGATCCCGCCTCGGTCGCGGTGTTTCCGAGCTGGGAGACCCTGCCGCACGAACGACTGTCCCCGCGGGCCGACACGGTCGGGCTCCGGCTTGCCGTGCTGCGCCGCCTGGCACATCCGCACAGCACCGGCCAGCGGCCGCTGTCGGTTGTGGTCGCGCCGGTCCGGGCTGTCCTGCAGCCGCAGGTCGCCGGGCTCGGTGACCTGGAACCGGTGTCATTGCAGGTCGGTGACAGCGCCGATCTCAACGACGTGGTGGAGAAGCTGGTCGGGGTCGCCTACCATCGGGTCGACCTGGTGGAGCGGCGTGGCGAGATTGCGGTCCGTGGCGGCATCCTCGACATCTTTCCGCCCACGGAGGAACATCCGCTGCGGGTTGAATTCTTCGGCGACGAGGTTGAGGACATCCGGCCGTTCTCCGTGGCTGATCAGCGGGCGCTGACCGATACCGGAGATGCCGGCGGTGGCCGTCACCGGCTGTTCGCGCCGCCCTGCCGGGAGCTGCTGCTCACGCCCGAGGTCCGGGCCCGGGCCCGGGAACTTGCCGCAAAGCATCCCGAGATCCTCGACATTCTTGACAAGATCGCGGATGGCACTCCCGTCGACGGCATGGAGGCGCTCGCGCCGGTGCTGTCCGACCGGATGGTGCTGATGCTCGACGAACTACCCGCCGGAACGCATGTGCTGGTGTGCGACCCGGAGCGGGTCCGTGCCCGCGCCGCCGAGCTGGTGCGCACCAGCCAGGAGTTTTTGGAGGCGTCCTGGAGCACGGCCGCGCTTGGCGGCAGTGCGCCGATCGACCTCGGCGCGGCTGCCTACCGCTCGATCGCGCAGGTCCGCCAGCGTGCCGCCGAGATCGGCCTGCCGTGGTGGTCGGTCAGCCCCTTCAACGTCGGT
>NZ_CAUVXO010000031.1:22507-26119 GCF_963555865.1 Protofrankia sp. Cr1 | reverse complement strand
GCGGGGTCAGAGTGACCGGGGCCAGGCTGAGCGGGGTTCGGCTGAGCGGGGTCAGAGTGACCGGGGTCAGGTCGAGCGGGGTTCGGCTGAGCGGGGTCAGAGTGACCGGGGTCAGGTCGAGCGGGGTCGGCTGAGCGGGGTCAGAGTGACCGGGGTCAGGTCGACCGGGGTCAGGCTGAGCGCGACGACGACTTCGCCGGCGGGAACCGGCGCAACCGCGGCAGGTTCCGTGAGCGTGGCCGCAACCGCGGCCGCCAGACTGGCGGTTTCAGCGAGTCGGAGCCGGTGGTCCGCGAGGACGACGTACTGGTTCCGGTCGCGGGCATCCTTGACGTTCTCGACAACTACGCCTTTGTGCGAACCAGCGGTTACCTGACCGGCCCGACCGACGTCTACGTCAGCCTGGCTCAGGTCCGTCGCCATGGTCTGCGCCGCGGTGACGCGATCACCGGAGTCGTCCGGGCGCCGCAGGAGGGCGAGCAGCGGCGGGACAAGTACAACGCGTTGGTCCGGCTCGACACGGTCAACGGCCTGGACCCGGATGAGGCGCGCAACCGACCCGAGTTCACCAAGCTCACCCCGCTCTACCCGCAGGAGCGGCTGCGCTTGGAGACCGAGCCGCAGTTGCTGACAACCCGGGTGATCGACCTGGTGATGCCGCTCGGAAAGGGCCAGCGGGCGTTGATCGTCAGCCCACCGAAGGCGGGAAAGACGATGGTGCTGCAGGCCATCGCGAACGCGATCACGACAAACAACCCGGAATGTCACCTCATGGTCGTTCTTGTCGACGAACGCCCGGAAGAGGTGACCGACATGCAGCGGTCGGTCAAGGGTGAGGTCATCGCGTCAACCTTCGACCGGCCCCCGTCCGACCACACCAGCGTCGCCGAGCTCTCCATCGAGCGGGCCAAGCGGTTGGTGGAACTGGGCGAGGACGTCGTCGTGCTGCTTGACTCGATCACCCGGCTCGGGCGGGCCTACAACCTGGCTGCTCCCGCATCCGGCCGGATCCTGTCCGGTGGTGTGGACTCGACCGCGCTCTACCCGCCGAAGCGGTTCCTCGGTGCTGCCAGGAACATCGAGAACGGCGGGTCGTTGACGATCATCGCCACGGCGCTGGTGGAGACGGGCTCCACGATGGACACTGTGATCTTCGAGGAGTTCAAGGGAACGGGCAACGCTGAGCTCAAGCTTGATCGGAAGATCGCCGACAAGCGGATCTTCCCGGCGATTGACGTCGACCCGTCCGGAACCCGCAAGGAGGACATCCTGCTTGCGCCGGACGAGCTTGTGATCATGCATAAGCTGCGTCGGGTTCTGCATACCCTTGAGTCCCAGCAGGCACTCGATCTTCTTCTGGAGAGATTGAAGCAGACGCGGACGAACTACGAGTTCCTGATGCAGATCGCGAAGACGACTCCAGGGCAGGACTAAGAGCGTCCGCGGTGCTGTCCCTGGACGACCGGAAGCTTCTGGCAGACTGGAACGTTGAGACCCGGCACCGGTTCACGCCCTCGCCGTCATGGCAGGGCGACCCGGCGGCCACTTCGGGAAGAAGGATCATGAAGGCTGACATTCATCCGACGTACCGTGAGACCACGGTCGTCTGCACCTGCGGCTCCACGTTCACGACCCGTAGCACCAAGTCGGACGGCGTGATCAATGCTGAGGTGTGCTCACAGTGCCACCCCTTCTACACCGGCAAGCAGAAGATTCTGGATGTCGGCGGTCGGGTCGAGAAGTTCGAGCGGCGCTTCGGTCGCCGTAGTCCCGGCGACAAGGCCGGGCCGGGGACGAAATAGCACGTTTACAGCGCCCGTGCCCTGTCCGACAGCGGCGCGGGCGCTGTTTGGCGTCCGTGTCGCGTCGCCTTTGGCTGTTGATGTCCCGTAGGCCGCCGGCGACGCGGAAGACCATCGTCGCGTCGCCTTTGGCTGTTGATGTCCCGTAGGCCGCCGGCGACGCGGAAGACCATCGTCGCGTCGCCTTTGGCCACTAGACCAGGAGATTCCCGAAATGACCACTCCACTCGACGGTCTGCTTGCCGAGCACGCCGAGCTGGAGGGCCGTCTCGCCGATCCGTCCGTGCATGCCGATCCGGCGCTGGCACGCAGTCTCGGTCGCAGGTACGCGGAACTGATCCCGGTCGTGGAGACCGCGCGCGAGCTGGGTCCGGGTCGATGCGGACCTTGCGACCGCCCGGGAGTTCGCCGCCGAGGATGTCTCGTTTCGCGCCGAGGTCGCGGAGCTTGAGGCCGCGCACGCGGTGTTGCGGGACCGCCTGCACACCCATCTGGTGCCCACCGACCCTGACGACGCCCGGGACGCGATCCTTGAGATCAAGGCGGGCGCCGGCGGTGAGGAGTCTGCGCTGTTCGCAGGCGACCTGCTGCGGATGTACCTGCGCTACGCCGAGCGGCGCGGCTGGCGGGCCGAGATCCTGGACGCGAATCCCAGCGATCTCGGCGGGTATCGGGACGTGAGCGTGGCGGTGAAGGCCGGCCGGACGACCACCGGTGGCGTGTTCGGGCGGCTGCGGTTCGAGGGTGGTGTCCACCGGGTGCAGCGGGTTCCGGTCACCGAGTCGGCAGGTCGTATCCACACCTCGGCGGCCGGGGTCCTGGTGCTGCCCGAAGCCGAGGCGGTCGAAGTCGAGATCGACCCCAATGAGCTGCGCATCGATGTGTACCGCTCCTCGGGCCCCGGTGGGCAGAGCGTCAACACGACGGACTCGGCGGTGCGTATCACCCATCTTCCCAGCGGCCTGGTGGTCTCCTGCCAGAATGAGAAAAGTCAGCTGCAGAACAAGGAGTCGGCCCTGCGCATTCTGCGTGCCCGACTGCTGGTCGTCGCCCGCGAGCGGGCGCAGGCAGAGGCATCGGCGGCACGGGCCAGTCAGGTTCGTACAGTGGACCGGTCCGAGCGGATCCGTACCTACAATTTCGCGGAGAACCGGATCAGCGATCACCGGGTCGGATTCAAAGCGCACAACCTCGATCAGGTACTCGACGGTGAACTCGACGAGGTACTGGACGCACTGGTTGCGGCGGACCTGGAGGCGAGGCTCTCGGCCGGATCGCCGTCATGACCTCCGTCGGGCCCCACCGTGAGCCGGCAACGCCCGTTCCGATGAGCCCGCTGGTTTCGTCCATGCGTGCAGCGGTTGCCGCTCTTGCCGCGGCCGGAGTAGCCAGTCCCCGGTCGGACGCCGAAGAGCTCGCGGCATACGTGACCGGTGAGCCCCGCCGGCGCTTGGCGCCGACGGCCACCATGACCCCGGCGGACCTGGAGCGGTTTGCCGAGCTCGTGGCGCGGCGGGTCGCGCGGGTGCCCCTCCAGCACCTGGTGGGTACCGTCGGTTTCCGTTATCTCACTCTTGCCGTGGGCCCGGGCGTGTTCATACCTCGGCCGGAGACCGAAACCGTGGTCGGCTGGGCACTCGACGCGGTTCGGACGGCCGGGTGGACACGGCCGATCTGTGTGGATCTCTGCACCGGTTCCGGCGCGATCGCTCTCGCCCTCGCGCAGGAACTACCCGGCGCGCGCGTACACGCTGTCGAACGTGATCCGGGCGCGCTGGTCTGGGCGGCCCGCAACATCGCGGCCCAGGGC
>NZ_CAUVXO010000031.1:7316-22106 GCF_963555865.1 Protofrankia sp. Cr1 | reverse complement strand
CCGGTTGCCACGGTTGCCCGAGAGCTTGCGGGTCTGTTCGGCCGGGTCGATCTGGTGGTGAGTAACCCGCCCTACCTGTGGGATGACGAACGGGACCTGGTCGAACCCGAAGTCGGTAAGCATGATCCTCCTGCCGCGCTGTGGGCCGGACCAGATGGTCTGGCGGGGGTTCGAGCCGTCGCACAGGTGGCGGGCGGCCTGTTGCGCGACGGTGGGCAGTTGGTGATCGAACACTCCGACCGACACGGCTTGGCGGCCCCTGCGCTGCTACATGCACTCGACTGCTGGGACGATGTTCGGGACCATCCCGACCTGGCGGGGCGAGCCCGGTTCGTCTCAGCCTCGCGCCGGCCTCGCACGGGCCGCGAGACCGGTCGGTAGGGACCTGGCAGGGAGCGGGGCGGGGCCCCGAGGCGCCGCCGCTGTCACGACATACTCCTGAAGTGACGTACTGCCGAAGTGACGCAGCACCACGGACGTAATGGGGGAGCCAGTGAGGCCACGAGAGTCAGTGAGCGAACGGTACGACTGCGCGGACTCCGAACGGCGTACGGCCGGTCTTGAGGCGGCGACGCGCGCGGTGCGCCATGGCAGGCTCGTCGTGTTGCCCACCGACACGCTGTACGGCATTGGCGCGGACGCGTTTGACCAGGTCGCCGTGCGCGCGCTGCTGGCCGCCAAAGGCCGCGGACCGGACATGCCCGTCCCTGTACTGGTTGGTGCGTGGCGCACCCTCGACGGGCTCGTCGAGCAGGTCACCGAGCCGATGCAGGACCTGATCCGGGCATTCTGGCCGGGTGGGCTGACGCTGGTCGTGCCATATGCGCCGTCGTTGAGCTGGGATCTCGGGGATGCCCGGGGCACTGTCGCGGTGCGGATGCCACTGCATCCGGTCGCCATCGAACTGCTCGGCCGTACCGGGCCGATGGCCGTGTCCAGCGCGAACATCAGCGGTCAGGCACCTGCGACCACGGTGGAGGACGCCATGGCGCAGCTCCGTGACTCAGCCGAGGTGTACCTCGACGGCGGGCCGTGCTCGGCCGGCATCGCGTCGACGATCGTCGACTGCACCGGTGAGGTCCCCCGGGTGCTGCGGGCGGGTGCGGTCACGATGACGGCGTTGCGTGAGGTTCTGCCGTCAGTCCAGGAACCCGCGGTCACCGCATGACGCTTGCGGCCCGCTCCGGCTCTGCGCCGTAAGCTGTCGGGAGTTGGAGCAGCCGAAGGTGGGGCGTCGCGATCGGGACAAACCCATGCTAGGTCGCTCCTGGCCCGGCTGCCTGCACGCGGCATGGGTCGGCCGCGCAGCCACGGGCCAGTCGCGCAGGAGGAGAGGCAGCTTATGAGCACCCCGTTCTGGGGCCCGGACTTCGATCAGCTCCGTGCCGAGGACGAAGAGATCGCGGATGTCGTCCTGGACGAACTGGACCGACTCCGTGGGGGTCTCCAGCTCATCGCGAGTGAGAACTTCACCTCGCCTGCGGTGCTGGCGGCCCTCGGGTCGACGTTGTCGAACAAGTACGCCGAGGGCTATCCGGGCCGTCGCTACTACGGCGGGTGCCAGGTTGTCGATCGTGCGGAGGAGATCGGCATCGCCCGGGCGAAGGCGCTGTTCGGTGCCGAGCACGCGAACCTACAGCCGCATTCCGGGGCTCAGGCCAACTTCGCGGTGTACGCGGCGCTGCTCACCCCTGGCGACACCGTGTTGGCGATGTCACTACCGCATGGCGGTCATCTCACTCATGGTAGCCGAGTGAACTTCAGCGGGAAGTGGTTCGATGTCGTCGCCTACGGAGTGCGCGAGGATACCGAATTGATCGACTACGATGAGGTTCGGGACCTCGCGCGGCAGCATCGGCCCAAAATGATGATCTGTGGCGCCACCGCGTATCCCAGGTTGATCGACTTTGCGGCCTTCCGCTCGATCGCGGACGAGGTCGGGGCGTGGCTGATGGTCGATGCCGCGCACTTCATCGGCTTGGTCGCGGGCGGAGCCATCCCCAGCCCGGTGCCGCACGCCGACGTGGTCAGTTTCACCACCCACAAGGTCCTGCGTGGGCCCCGAGGTGGGATGATCCTCTGCCGGGAAGAACTTGCCCAGCGGATCGACAAGGCGGTGTTCCCGTTCAGCCAGGGCGGCCCGCTCATGCACGCGGTCGCCGCCAAAGCGGTGGCGTTGCGGGAGGCCGCGACCCCGGCCTACGCCGAGTACGCCCGTCAGGTCATCGTCAACGCCCAGGCCCTCGCGGACGGGCTCGCGGCCGAAGGCGTGCGGCCGGTCTCCGGCGGCACCGACACCCACCTCACCCTGCTCGACCTGCGCGATCTCGGCGTAACCGGTAAGGATGCCGAAGCCCGGTGTGACGCGGCGCGGATCACGCTGAACAAGAACGCCATCCCGTACGACCCGCAACCGCCTGCGGTCTCCTCCGGTATCCGCGTCGGTACCCCGGCGGTGACCACTCAGGGCATGCGGGAAGGCGAGATGAAGGAGATCGCGGCGCTGATCGCTCGGGCGGTCCGTGACCCGTCGGCGGGCACTGATGTCGCCAGAGCCGTTTCCGTCCTGGTCGGCCGGCATCCGGCCTACCGGCGCTAGCGCGGTGGTGCGGTAGGTCAGCGAAGGCGTCAGGCTATTGCGGGAGTATCTACTCGTATTCGCGGTGTCGGCGGCGGTCACCTTCCTGTGCACGCCGGTCGCGCGGGGTTTTGCCATCTGGATCGGCGCCGTCGCCACCGTCCGTGATCGTGATGTGCACGCCGTGCCGACTCCACGGCTCGGCGGACTGGCCATGCTCGCCGGAGTCGCAGCCGGTCTGGAGGTTGCCGACGAGCTGCCGTTCCTGTCCTCGGTCTCGCGGGACTGGGCGGAGCCGCATGCGGTGGGTGTCGCGAGCGTAGTGATCTGCCTGCTCGGGGTGGTGGACGATCGGTGGCCACTGGACGCGGTCACGAAGCTCGCGGGTCAGGTCGCCGCCGCCGGTGTGATGGTGCTGCTGGGAGTCCAGTGGTCGTTCGCCGTCAACCCGGACAGTGACACCACCTTCAGTCTCGGACCTGAGACAGCCGTGCCGCTTTCGATCTTCGCCACGGTCGTTCTTGTCAACGCCATGAACTTCATCGACGGGCTGGATGGCCTTGCCGCCGGGGTTGCGGCGATTGCCGCTGGGGCCACGTTCTACTTCGCCTACGAGGTCGCTGTGATCAACCACTTTTCCCGGGCGGCGCCGGGGGCCTTGCTGGCCGCGGTCACCGCCGGGGTCTGCCTCGGCTTCCTGCCGCACAACTTCAACCCGGCCAGTCTGTTCATGGGGGACTCCGGTTCGATGCTGGTCGGCCTGCTGTCGGCGGCATCCATGATCTCGGTGACCGGACAGGTCGCCTATGGCGGATACGCCGGGCCGTCCCGATCCCTGCCGTCGCTGATTCCGTTGGCCATTCCGCTGGCTGTGCTGGCGGTGCCGTTCATCGACCTCGGACTAGCCGTGATCCGCCGGACCCGCGCCGGCCGGTCGCCCTTCGCCGCGGACAAGATGCATCTGCACCACCGGATGCTGGAGATCGGAAAATCCCATGTCCGCGCGGTTCTCATCATGTACTTCTGGGCGGCCCTGCTCGGTTTCGGCGGGGTGGCCGCATCTTTCTCGCGACAACCGTTGCCTATTCTCGCCGCCGTGGTCGGCCTCGGCCTGATCGGGCTCCTGGTCCTGTTGCTGGTCGGTCAACGGTCGGTGCGGCGCGCATGATCGTTGCTACCGGACGGACGATCAGACTTGGTCTGGGCGTGCTCGCCACCCTCGCTGTTCCCAGCCTTGTGGTTGCAGGTTTCATCCGGGGCGCGGCCGGAGTTGTCGCCGTCGTACTCGGGCTGTGCCTGGTCGGGTTTTTCTTCGCGGCCAGCAAAGTGGCTGTGAGCGTTGTCGCCCAGCGCGCACGAGCGTTGGTGCTGCCAGCTGCGCTCGGCACCTACCTGGTGAAGATCATAATTCTTGGGACTCTTCTCGTGCACCTCGAAGGGTCGACCAGCATCGATCTTGCGGCTTTCGCCTGGGCCGTCTTCGTGGGGGTCTTCGGATGGCTCGGTGCCGAGCTGTGGGTTGCCACGCATACCCGGGTCCCGTTCTACGACCCCACGGTCTTCCAGGCGCGGGAAGACTCCCGGCGTGACACCCTGAACGGGTGAGCGAAGCCGAACCGACGCCGCCAGCCGGAGGCCCTGCGGAGCCGACCGGCCAAAGGCCGCGCGAGGATGGTTCTTCGCGCGCGGCCGGCGGCCCTGCGGAGCCGACAGCCGACGGACCGCCGCGTCCCCCGTACCGGCCCGGCCTGGTCTCCGATGAAGCCTGGACGGCGGTCGGCACCCTGCTGGCCGGAACCGGGTTCTGGGGGCTGGTCGGCTACGGGATTGACCGCCTCACCGGACTCGGCACGGTGTTCCTGCCGGTCGGCGTCATCGTCGGCATGGCAGCGTCGCTCTATCTTGTGATCAGCAAGGCTACGCAGCGTTTCTGATCGAGCTCGCCAGTTGCCTATGGTCTCGTCTTGGATTCTCAGCGTGAGAAGAGCGTCGTAAAAATGAACCAGCCGGCTACTTTCAGGTGAACAAGGGAGTGAACCAGCTCTGGCCGGCCTGGAGTTGATGCCGATCGCCACGGGGTGTGGATAGTATCGCCAGTGCTGGGTGTCCACTCGCGGACATCCGGTGTGAGTCGTGTCTCCCGTCGGTCCTGCCGGGCTCATGATCATGCCGTGTCGATGGATGGTCATGCGTGGTGCGGCACCGTACCCGAGAGGGAGCCGGCCCGCGCCTGGCGGGGCTGTCCCGCCTAAACCAGATAGGGTGAGTCCACACCGCCGCCGGTACGGCTGCGTCTCTTCCTTAGCTGGTGAGAGTGTATTTCGATCATGGAGGTGTCCGTCGTGCCGGTCCCCGCGGGACCCCTGGTCCTCGCTGATGAGGGCTTCAAGGGCCCGACCAAGGAGGTCTTCCAGCCGCCGCACTGGTTCGACGTCGATCTCGGACCGGTTCATTTCTACTTGAACAAGGCGACGGGGCTGGGGATCTTCGCCGCGCTCTTCGTCGGTGTGGTCTTCTGGCTCGGCTTCCGGCGGGCCACGGTCGTGCCCCGCGGATTGCAGAACGTCTGTGAGTCGGTCTACGACTTCATCGACATGTCGATCGCCCGGGACGTCATCGGGGAGAAGGGGCGGAAGTACACCCCGTACCTGGTCGTGCTCTTCAGCTTCGTGTTCATCTGTAATGTGCTTGCGATTGTTCCCGGCGCCCAGTTCCCGCCGACGTCGCGAATAGCCATTCCGATTGTTCTCTCCGCTGTGACCTATGTGCTGTTCAACTACGCCGGCATCCAGGCCAATGGCGCACGGGCGTATTTCGGGCATATGATAAACCCAGCGCCGACCGCGCCTGTCTTCGTCAAGGTTCTGCTTGGGCCGATCGAGGTCATGTCGACCATGCTCGTGCGGCCGTTCACGCTCGCGGTCCGGTTGTTCGCGAACATGTTCGCCGGCCACATCCTGCTCCTGGTCTTCTCGCTCGGCGCGGAGTACCTGCTGCCCAAGCCGCCTTTTGTCTTCGGATTCGCCTCGCTGCTCATGACGATCGTGCTGACCGGCTTCGAACTTGTCATCGACGGCTTGCAGGCATACATCATCACGATCCTCACGGCTGCCTTCATCTCCGGCGCGATCGAATCCGGCGGTGGCCATGAAAGTTCTCCAGCGACTGACCATGCTCCTGCCGTGAGCGGGGCGCCCGCGATGAGCGGCGCGCCCGCCGGGGCGCACGCATAAAAAGGTTCGGACACCCCGATCAGCACTTCGATCAGCACCGTGGCAGGTCCCGGTGCCCGACTGGAAAAGGAATATGACATGGCAGACACCTCCATGGTGCTTGCTGCTGCCAATCAGGTGAGCGGCTCCCTCGGCGCGGTGGCCTACGGCTTGGCGGCCATAGGGCCGGGTATCGGAATCGGCCTTATCTTCGGCCTCGGTGTGCAGGCCATCGCCCGCCAGCCCGAAGCGGAGCAGGTCGCCTTCCGGTACATGATTATCGGCTTCGCCCTGGCGGAAGCACTGGCTCTGATCGGCTTCGTCGTCCCGTTCGTCTTCCCCTAAGCCGGGGGGACACCGTGGTTACCGCAACACTGTTGCTGGCCGCCGGGGACAGCGCAAAGTCGGATGAGAACGTCCTTGTCCCACCGCTCGGTGAACTGCTGATCGGCGCCCTGTCGTTCGGCCTGCTGGTGGCCTTCTTCTTCTGGAAGATCTACCCGCAGATCAAGCGGACGTACGCCGAGCGGACCGAGGGAATCGAGGGCAGTCTCGCCCGTGCCGCGCACGCTCAGCAGGAGGCTCAGGAGCTTCTCACCTCCTACCGTGCGCAGCTCGCCGACGCGCAGACCGAGGCTGCCCGCATCCGTGAGGACGCCCGTGAGCAGGGAATTCAGATCCTGACGGAACTGCGTGCGCAGGCGGATACCGAGGTCGCCGAGATCAAAGCGCGGGGCGAGGCACAACTCGCCGCGGAGCGGGCGCAGATCGTCGCTCAACTCCGGCGCGAGGTCGGTGACATCGCCCTCGAGCTCGCGACGAAGATTGTCGGTCACGAGCTGGAGCGCGACGACCGCCAGCGCCAGCTGGTCGACGACTTCATCGCGGGCCTGGAGCATCCGGACGAGTCGGCGATTCCGGTTCCGGCCGGTCCGGGGGGCTGAGGCATGGAGGGATCCAGCCGACAGTCCCTGGCCTCGGCGCGAGCTCGCCTGGACGAGCTGACGGCGACCGGGCCGCCCGGTGTCGGGACGCGGTCCCGCCATCCGGTCGACCTCGGTCGTCTCGTGGACGATCTTGAAGCGATCGTGGACCTTCTCAGCCGGGAGCCGGCGATCCGCCGGGCGCTGGCCGATCCGGGAGTGCCCGGATCGGCTCGTTCCGATCTTGCCGCCCGTTTGTTCGGCGGCAAGATCTCCGCGGAAGCGCTCGACATCGTGGCGGTCGCGGCTACCGGCCGCTGGGCTCGGCCGCTCGACCTCCAGCACGCGCTGTCCGAGCTCGGGGTCGAGATCCTGCTCGCCCAGGCGCAGCGGGAGGGCGCCCTCGACGACGTGGAGGACGAACTGTTCCGGTTCGGTCGCATCCTCAACCGGACACCTGAACTGTCGTTGGCCCTCAGCGACCCGGCGGCCCCGTGGCCTGCAAAGCAGGAACTCCTGGCCAGGCTTCTGGACGGCAAGGCCAACGCCGTGACCATACGTCTCGTTCAGCGTGCTGTCGCCGAGCGTTACCACGGTGATCTCGAACGCCGTCTTGAGCAGCTGACCGTGATCGCGGCGGCACGCCGAAACCGGCTCGTCGCGGTGGTGCGCACGGCTGTACCTCTCGCGGGGGACCAGATTTTTCGGTTGCGGACAGCGATCAGTCGGTATTTTGGACGTGATGTCCAGCTCCAGATGGACGTCGACCCTTCCGTTCTGGGCGGCGTTGTCGTGCGGATCGGTGACGAGGTGGTCGACGGCAGCGTCATCCGCCGCCTCACCGACGCGCGCCGGCGGCTGCACCGATAGAGCGTTCTTGTGGACACCCAGACCTCGCATGACCTGCGGGACGTGCCCTCACCATTTATTGAAGGACCGAAGCGATGACTGAACTCTCCATTCGACCGGAGGAAATCCGCGCCGCCCTCCGGGACTACGTCGACTCCTACCAGGCATCCGTCGGGGAGCGGGAGGAGGTCGGCCGGGTCGTCGTCGCCGGCGACGGCATCGCGCGGGTCGAGGGCCTTCCGCACGTCATGACCAATGAGCTGCTGGAGTTCCATGGCGGCGTGCTGGGCCTGGCGTTGAACCTTGACATCGCCGAGATCGGCTGCGTCATCCTCGGCGAGTCCGAACACATCGAGGAAGGCCAGGAGGTCCGCCGCACCGGCCAGATTCTCTCGGTCCCGGTCGGCGACGGCTTCCTCGGCCGGGTGGTCGATCCGCTGGGCCGCCCGATCGACGGGCTCGGCGAGATCGTCTCCACCGAGACCCGTGCCCTGGAACTGCAGGCGCCCACGGTCGTCCAGCGCCAGCCGGTCAAGGAGCCGCTCCAGACCGGTATCAAGGCGGTGGACGCGATGACCGCCATCGGCCGTGGTCAGCGTCAGCTGATCATCGGCGACCGGCAGACCGGCAAGAGCGCCGTCGCGCTGGATGCGATCATCAACCAGCGGGAGAACTGGGCGACGGGGGATCCGAAGCTCCAGGTCAAGTGCGTGTATGTGGCGGTCGGGCAGAAGAAGTCGACGATCCGGGCTGTCCTCAACACCCTGGAGGAGACCGGCGCGCTGGCTTACACCACCATCGTGGCGGCGCCCGCCGACGAACCGGCCGGCCTCAAGTACCTCGCGCCCTACACCGGTTCGGCCATCGGCCAGCACTGGATGTACAACGGCCAGCACGGACTGATCGTCTTTGACGACCTGTCGAAGCAGGCCGAGGCCTACCGGGCGATCTCGCTGTTGCTGCGCCGCCCGCCGGGTCGTGAGGCATACCCCGGTGACGTCTTCTACTTGCACTCCCGGCTCCTGGAGCGATGCGCGAAGCTCTCCGACGAGCTCGGCGCCGGGTCCCTGACCGGTCTGCCGATCATCGAGACCAAGGGCAACGACATCTCCGCCTATATCCCGACGAACGTCATCTCCATCACCGACGGACAGATCTTCCTGGAGACCGACCTGTTCAACCAGGGCGTCCGGCCGGCGATCAACGTCGGTACCTCGGTCTCCCGGGTGGGTGGCAGCGCCCAGATCAAGGCGATGAAGGCGGTCGCGGGGCGGCTGCGTCTGGACCTTGCGCAGTACCGCGAGCTGGAGGCGTTCTCGGCGTTCGGCTCGGACCTCGACAAGGCATCCCGTGCCCAGCTCGACCGGGGCGCACGCATGGTCGAACTGCTCAAGCAGCCCCAGTACGAGCCCTTCCCGGTGGAGCGGCAGGTCGTGTCGATCTGGGCGGGTACGTCCGGGCAGCTTGACGATGTGCCGGTCGCGGACATCCGCCGGTTCGAGCGTGAGTTCCTCGAGTTCGTCGAGCGGAGCCAGCCGGGGGTCTTCAAGACGATCCGCGAGACGGGCAAGCTGGATGATGACACCGTCACCGCGCTGGAGCAGCTGATCGCGAAGTTCAAGGCCGAGTTCATGCTGTCGGGTGGTCAGCCGCTGGTCAACGAACCGTTGCCGGAGAGTCTGGACCCGTCGGAGCTGGAGCGCGAGGCGATCAAGATACACGAGCCGAAGCCGAAGGACGAGGACTGAGGACATGGCCGGCCAGCTCCGTGAGTACCGGCGCCGCATCCGTTCGATCCAGTCGACTAAGAAGATCACTCGGGCGATGGAACTCATTGCCGCGTCCAGGATCGTGAAGGCCAAGGCGCGGGTTGCCGCCTCCCGGCCCTACGCGGACGAGATCACCCGAGTGATCTCCGCGGTGGCGTCGCAGACCACCGTTCGTCACCCACTGACGACAGAGCATGCAGATCCGCGTCGGGTGGCGGTTCTGATGGTCACCAGTGACCGTGGTCTTGCCGGTGGTTACAACGCCAACGTGCTGCGCCGGACGGGCGAGCTGCTGGAGCTGTTGCGCTCGGAGGGCAAGGAGCCGTTCCTGTACGCGGTCGGGCGCAAGGCCGTCACGTACTACCGCTTCCGCGGTCGGGAGCTGGCCGGTGAGTTCACCGGGTTCTCCGAACAGCCGAGCTACGACAACGCCAAGGAAGTCGCCGATGCGCTGATCGCGCGGTTCGTGGCGTCCGGTGAGGCCGGCGGAGTGGACGAGATCCACGCCGTCTACACCGAGTACGTCAACACCCTGACCCAGCGACCGGTTGCGCATCGCATTCTTCCGCTTGCGCTGGAGACGACCGCCGAGCCCCCGCCCGGCGGCCCGCTCCCGCAGTACGAGTTCGAACCGTCGGCCGAGGGAGTCCTCGACGCGCTGCTCCCTCGTTACGTCGAGAGTCGGCTGTACGCGGCGCTGCTGGAGTCCGCGGCATCGGAGTCGGCGGCCCGCCAGCGGGCGATGAAGTCCGCGACGGACAACGCCGGTGACCTGATCAAGACCTACACCCGTCGGGCGAACGCCGCCCGCCAGGATGCGATCACTCAGGAGATATCGGAAATCGTGGGCGGGGCCAACGCTCTCGCCCAGGCCTCGTAGCCCGCAGAGCGACGACGGTTATACCGAAGAACCCCTGAGGGCGCCGGCTGCGGGAGGAGCCGCCGGCGACTTCGGGGTATGACATGCAGATGAACCGCTTGAAGCCGCTGGTCTCCTGATGGAGTCCTCAGCCGCGGAGGGCACCTTGATGAAGCAGAGGACGCCATGACCGTTACCACTACCTCGCCCGCCGCGGTGGAGGGCAAGGCCCCTGGGATCGGCCGGGTCGCCCGTGTTATCGGCCCGGTCGTCGATGTGGAGTTCGCGCCCGACGAGATCCCCGAGATCTACCGTGCGCTGCGCGTCGATCGCACCATCGACGGGCAGACCGCAACGCTGACGCTCGAGGTCGCGCAGCACATCGGTGACAACACAGTCCGGGCGATCTCCATGCAACAGACCGACGGTCTGGTGCGTGGAGCGCCGGTTCAGGATACCGGTTCACCTATCACGGTTCCCGTTGGCAACGCCACCAAGGGGCACCTGTTCAACGTGCTCGGCGATCCGCTCGACGTCGAAAGCATTGACACCGACGTACGCAGGTCCATCCATGCACCAGCACCGCCATTCGACCAGCTTGAGTCGAAGACGGAGATGTTCACGACCGGCATCAAGGTCATCGACCTGCTTGCGCCTTATGTGCGCGGTGGGAAAATCGGCCTGTTCGGTGGCGCCGGCGTCGGCAAGACCGTCGTCATCCAGGAAATGATCAACCGGGTCGCCACGCAGTTCGAAGGTGTATCGGTGTTCGCCGGTGTCGGCGAGCGCACCCGGGAGGGAAACGACCTGTTCCTGGAGATGACCGAGGCCGGTGTGATCAAGGACACCGCGCTTGTCTTCGGGCAGATGGACGAGCCCCCGGGCACCCGGCTGCGGATCGCTCTCGCCGCGCTGACCATGGCGGAGTATTTCCGGGACGTCCAGAAGCAGGACGTGCTGCTGTTCATCGACAACATCTTCCGGTTCACCCAGGCCGGCGCGGAGGTCTCGACCCTGCTCGGACGTATGCCGAGTGCGGTGGGTTATCAGCCGACTCTGGCCGACGAGATGGGTGTGCTCCAGGAGCGCATCACATCCACCCGCGGTCATTCAATCACTTCGCTCCAGGCAATCTACGTTCCCGCGGACGACATCACCGACCCGGCCCCGCACACCACGTTCACCCATCTCGACGCGACCACGGTGCTCTCCCGGGCCATCTCCGACCTGGGGATCTACCCGGCGGTCGACCCGCTCGACTCGACGTCGCGCATCCTCGACGCCCGCTATCTGGGGCAGGATCACTACGATGTGGCGCGTGAGGTGCAGCGCATCCTGCAGCGTTACAAGGACCTTCAGGACATCATCGCCATTCTCGGTATCGACGAGTTGTCCGAAGAGGACAAGATTCTGGTCAACCGGGCACGGCGCATCCAGCGATTCCTGTCGCAGCCGTTCTTCGTCGCCGAGCAGTTCACCGGAATCCCCGGTAAGTTCGTCCCGCTCGAAGAGACGATCAAGTCCTTCAAGAAGCTGACCGAAGGTGACTACGATCATCTCCCGGAACAGGCTTTCTTCATGTGCGGTGGGATCGAGGACGCGGAGAAGAAGGCGAAGGAACTCTAGCCAAACGGCCGGATTCACCAACTGCAGGGCCCTTGAGATCCGTGCGGTCCAGGGCCGACGACAGCGGGAAGGACGGCAGCGCGATGCCGATGCAGGTGGCGATCGTCTCGCCGGAGAAGGAAGTGTGGTCGGGGGAGGCTGACATGGTCGTCGCACGGACCACGGAAGGTGAGATCGGTGTGCTGACCGGGCATGTGCCGCTGCTCGGGGTCCTTGTCGCCGGCGGTCAAGTGCGGGTCACGACAGGCGAGCGCACGCTGACCGTCGAGGTCGACGGCGGATTCCTGTCAGTGACCAGGCAGGGGGTCAGCATCCTGGCTGAACATGCGGTCCTGGCCGGCACCTAGTAAGAGTGGTTGTCCTGATGGCGTGAGCGGCGCGAAAAATCATCTTCGCGCCGCAACCAGGCCGCAGCGTCGTCAGCTGTTGGCGCCCGGCTCCCACAGCACGTCCCCGCCGGGATTGGCGACCCGGGAGAGGATGAACAGCAGGTCGGAGAGCCGGTTGAGGTAGCGGGCGGGAAGCGCGCCGGTACGGTCCGGGTCGGCTTCGCGCAGCGCCCAGACGGACCGTTCCGCGCGGCGGGTGACCGTCCGCGCAACGTGTAGCAGTGCGGCACCGGCGGTGCCTCCGGGCAGGATGAACGAGGCCAGCTTCGGGAGGTTCTCGTTGAACCGGTCGCAGGCCTCTTCAAGCCGTTCCACATATGCGGCGGTGACCCGCAGCGGCGAGAAGCCCGAGTTTTCCACGACGGGCGTGCACAGATCCGCACCGACGTCGAACAGGTCGTTCTGCACCCGGGCGAGCAACGCCCGGATGTCCTCGGCGAGTCCGCCGAGGACCAGTGCCACGCCGATGGCGGCGTTGGCCTCGTCCACGTCCGCGTAGGCCGCGAGGCGCGGGTCGGTCTTGCGGACCCGGGACATGTCGCCGAGCGCGGTGGTCCCGTCGTCCCCGGTGCGGGTGTAGATCCGGGTCAGGTGGATGGCCATGGCGGTCACACTATGCCGCGCTCGTTCGATCGCGCGCTCGGTCGGTCGCGCGATCACACCATGGCGGGCGGCCCGACTCGACGCACCGGCCGGCCCGCGCTGACGGCCGGGTGCCCAGGCCATAGCATCGAGTCCCGTGGAACGCTTCGTGGTCAGGGGCGGGTCTCGGCTTGTCGGCGAGGTCGATGTCCCGGGGGCGAAGAACTCCGTGCTCAAGCTGATGGCCGCGAGCCTGTTGGCCCATGGTCGGACGACTCTTCGCGCCGTGCCCGACATTCTGGATGTCGCGGTCATGGCCGATATCCTGCGAGCGCTCGGGGCGACCGTCGAGCGGGATCTCGCGGGCGGCTCGCTGTCGATCGACGTGCCGGCCCGGCCCGGTGCGGCGGCCGACAGCGATGTGGTCCGCCGGATCCGGGCGTCCGTCGTCGTGCTGGGTCCGCTGGTCGCCCGCTGCGGCGAAGCCAGGGTGGCCCTGCCCGGCGGGGACGCGATCGGCACCCGCGCTCTGGACATGCACGTCAGCGGTCTGACCAAGCTCGGAGCCATGGTGGATGTCGAGGCGGGCACACTCGTGGCCCGGTCGGCCGGCCGGCTGCAGGGAGCGTCCATCTGGCTGGACTTCCCGAGCGTGGGCGCCACTGAGAACCTGATGATGGCTGGTGTGCTGGCCAAGGGCACGACCGTGATCGACAATGCCGCCCGCGAGCCTGAGATCGCAGATCTCTGCGCGATGCTGACGGCGATGGGTGCGGAGCTTGACGGTGCGGGCACGTCCACGTTGGTGATCGACGGCGTCGACGAACTGCGGCCGACCACGCACTGCACGGTCGCGGACCGGATTGTGGCCGGTACCTTCGCCATCGGCGCGCTGATGACCGGCGGGGACGTGCTGGTCCGGGGTGGGCGTGCCGATCATCTCGACATCGTGCTCGACAAGCTGACCACGGCCGGTGCCGTGGTGGCCGTCCGGCCCGACGGCTTCCGCGTCGTCGCCGACCGGCCGCCGCGGTCGATCGACGTGGTCACCCTGCCGTATCCGGGTTTTCCGACCGATCTCCTGCCGCAGACGATCGCTCTGGAAGCGGTCAGCGAAGGGGTGTCCCTCATCACCGAGAACGTTTTCGAAAGCCGCTTCGTGTTCTGTCGGGAGCTGCTGAAGCTCGGCGCGGAGCTACGCACCGACGGCCATCACGTCATCGTGCGCCGTGCGGACCGCCTGGTCGGCACCCAGGTGGTGGCCTCGGACGTCCGGGCCGGGGCCGGACTGGTGCTGGCTGGCCTGGTGGCTGACGGCATCACAGCGGTCAGTGAGGTCCACCATATCGACCGCGGCTACGGCGGCTTCGTCGAGCAGTTGCGGGCGCTGGGCGCGGACATCCATCGGGAGCCTGCTGGGGCCACGGCGCGGCGGACAGGCTGAACGGTGAGCATGACGCCATGGACCGGCGGCCCACGCCCAATTGCCTGGCGCTCTAAGTACGGCGATCCCGGGGCGGCGTCAGGCCCAGTCTCGCTCGGTGCCCGCGACAACGGCACGCGCCCGCATGGAGTCCTCGGGGAACACCATGACGTGCCAGCCGGGTAGGTGGTGGCGGCGGGTGTTCCCGTCGGCGTTCACCTGAATCGGGCCAGGTGGCGCCGCGCCTGACGTCGACCGTATCCCATGCTGACCGAGAAGCTGGCGCAGCCGGGCGGCCTCGGTGGACGTGCGGAGCGTCGCCACGGGCACCAGCATGCCGAAATCGCCGTGGCTGGTGGCGGTAGCATGGCTACCGCGCGGCCGGTTCGGCGCGAACACCCACCGGCACACCGCCACGAGTACGGCGGTGGCGGCGACGGCAATGGCCGGACCGATCGTGTAGTGCAGGCTGTTCAGTGGCACCGTCACCTCCCTGCTGTCCGAGCCGGCGGGTCGGACGGACTACATCGTCTCAGCGCGGCCGGTTCCGCGCAGGCGTTCATGCGTGGCTCGCGTCGCA
>NZ_CAUVXO010000031.1:2583-6867 GCF_963555865.1 Protofrankia sp. Cr1 | reverse complement strand
GGCGCCCGGCGCGTCTGCGTCGCCACTCTGCGACTATGGACACTGACGCTGGGGGTGAGCCGCTGTACCTGTGGTTCCCGATGCGGCAGCGGTAGGAACGGAGGTCTGGACAACCAGCTGGCCGAGATTGCGTGATCATGTCTTCTTCGCGCAATGGGAGGCCCCAGGGAAACCTTGCGTCCGGAGTGGGATCCGGCCGTGTCCGACAACCTCTGATCGCCGGGCAGACCCGATCGGTCAGGGCGTGAATCAGGGGGGACGGGAGGCCTGATGGGTGAGAACGCAATGCTTCTTGACGACGGACGTATGGAGATCCAGACGGTACGGTTGACCGGACGGGTCGATGTGCGCACTGTCGGTGATATGCGCATGCGGCTGCATACCGCCATCGACGGCGGCACCGGGCAGCTACGGGTGAACGTGTCCGGCCTGGAGCTGGTCGACCATGCGGGCCTCGGTGTCCTGCTCGGTGGGGCTCGGCGGGCTCGGCGGTCCGGACGGTCGATGCTCCTGGTCGACGTTCCCGCTGCGCTGGGAAAGCTGCTGGCAGCCAACCGCCTCGGGCGTATCCTGCGGTCCGACGATGCGGACCTGCTGCACGTCGGTCACGCCTGATGCGGCTATCCTGCAGGTCCCTGATGCGGCTAACCGGCAGGTCACAGCCTCGCGCTGTGCGCTGACGGCCCGCCGGTCGCTTGTGGTCCCCCGGCTCCATGACGTTGCGATCGGTCGTGGGATGATGGTGCCGGCCGGGGAGGGACATGCTCGACGTCGATGCGCAGCAGTTGAGTCCAACGGACGGTCCGGCTTACCGACAAGGTGGTGACCAGTCCGGTGACCAGCGGCGGACAGCGCTCATCGTGGGCGCGTTCGCGCTGGCGATTGTGGTGGGTGTGGTCATCGGTCTGGTAACCGCGCCCGAGGCCAGGACCACCCCGGCGGCAGTGGCGACGACCGCCGCGCCACCGTCGTCCGAGCTGCAACCGGCGCTGGACCCACCCACCTGGGAGAACAGCCGCCATCCGGGGACGGCGCACCAGATGCGGGTGCGGGAGTCCGACCGCCGTGCCTTGAGCGCGAGCCTCGCGTACGCCCTGCGGGAAAACGGCGCGGGCACCATGACCACGGCGGAGGTCGTCATCCCACCGGGAAAGCTTTTCTACGGTGCCGTGGAAGGTCGCGACAGCACTGTGGACGAGTACTGGGCCGTCGGCCTGGCGCAGGTGGCCGGCGTGACCCCGGCGCCGCCCAACCCGCACGTGTGGCAGCGGATCGCCAACGGCCCCTGGACGCAGCTCGGGTCGGGGCCGGGTGCCTGCGACAGGCTGCCGGCTGTCCTGTTCACCGTGTGGCAGGGGCGTCCGGGTCTTTGCTCGAGCGCGTGACGTTACCTGTCGGTAGGCTCCTGGCCATCAGACGACCCCTCGGGAGGGTGTGGCGATGGCCGACGCGGCGCGGCGGGACCAGCCGGAGCAGGCTCGTCCACAGCGGGACCGGCCGTGGATCATCCGGACCTATGCGGGTCATTCCAACCCGGTGGAAACCAATGCACTGTACCGGCGGAATCTGGCCAAGGGGCAGACCGGGCTCTCGGTCGCGTTCGACCTGCCGACCCAGACCGGCTATGACCCCGACCACGAGCTCGCCCGTGGTGAGGTCGGCAAGGTAGGCGTGCCGATCGCGCATATCGGCGACATGCGCGCGCTGTTCCACGACATTCCGCTGAGCCAGATGAACACGTCGATGACGATCAATGCGACGGCCATGTGGCTGCTCGCGCTGTATCAGGTTGTCGCCGAGGAACAGGGTGCGGACGCGGCGACGCTCGCCGGCACGACCCAGAACGACATCATCAAGGAGTACCTCTCCCGCGGAACGTACGTGTTCCCGCCGGTGCCCTCGCTTCGGCTGATCACGGACGTGGTCGCCTACACGGTGACCGAGATCCCGACGTGGAACCCGATCAACATCTGCAGCTACCACCTGCAGGAGGCCGGTGCCACACCCGTCCAGGAGATCGCCTACTCGATGTGCACGGCCATCGCCGTGCTCGATGCGGTGGTCGCCTCGGGGCAGGTGCCGGCCGAGCGCGTCGGCGAGGTCTGCGCGCGGATGTCGTTCTTCGTCAACGCGGGCGTTCGCTTCGTCGAGGAAATGTGCAAGATGCGGGCGTTCGTGGCGTTGTGGGATGCGCTGCTGCGGACCCGGTACGGGGTCACCGATCCCCGGCACCGGCGGTTCCGCTACGGCGTCCAGGTCAACTCGCTCGGCCTGACCGAGGCGCAGCCGGAGAACAATGTCATCCGGATCGTGCTGGAAGCCCTCGGGGTGACGCTGTCGAAGGATGCCCGCTGCCGGGCCCTGCAGCTGCCGGCGTGGAACGAGGCCCTCGGCCTGCCCAGACCGTGGGACCAGCAGTGGTCCCTGCGCATCCAGCAGATTCTCGCCTACGAGACCGACCTGCTGGAGTACCCCGACATCTTCGAAGGCTCGGTCGTCGTCGAACGGCGGGTGGCCGAACTGGTCGAAGCGGCCCAGGGCGAGATCGACCGGGTGCAGGCGATGGGCGGTGCGGTGGCCGCGGTCGAAAGCGGCTACATGAAGTCCCAGCTCGTCGGCTCGCAGGCGAACCGTCGGATGCGCATCGAGTCCGGCGAGGACGTGGTGGTCGGCGTGAACACCTTCACCGCCACCGAGCCGAACCCGCTGCTCGCCGACCTGAGCGCGGCGATCCAGACCGTCGACCCGGCGGCGGAGGCCGCCGCCTGTGTCGATCTCGCCGCCTGGCGGGCCGGGCGCGACGCGCGCGCCGTGGACGAGGCGCTGCGGGGCCTGCGGGACGCGGCCAAGACCGACACGAACCTGATGGCCGCGACGGTGGCCTGCGCCCGGGTCGGGGTGACCACAGGGGAGTGGGCCGGGGTCCTGCGGGATACCTTCGGTGAGTACCGGGCGCCGACCGGGGTGTCCGGCGCTTCGGTGCATGCTGGTGGCGCTGAGCTCGCCGGCGTCCGGGACAGGGTCGCGCAAACCGGGCGGGAGCTGGGGCGTCGGTTGAAGTTCCTCGTCGGTAAGCCCGGCCTGGACGGGCACTCCAACGGCGCCGAACAGATCGCCGTACGCGCCCGCGACGCCGGGTTCGAGGTCGTATACCAGGGCATCCGGCTGACCCCGGCGCAGATCGTCGCAGCCGCGGTGGAGGAGGACGTGCACGTCGTGGGGCTGTCGGTGCTCTCGGGCTCGCACATGGAGCTGGTGCCGCAGGTCCTCGACGGGATGCGGGCGGCCGGTGTCGGTGACGTGCCTGTCATCGTCGGCGGCATCATCCCGGCGGTGGATGCCGAGCGGCTCAAGGCGCTGGGGGTGGCGGCGGTCTACACACCGAAGGACTACGGTCTTACGGAGATCATAGGCGGGATTGTGGCCGTCGTCCGGGCCGCGAACGGCCTGAGTTGATCGCTCGAGTTGATTGCCTGAGTTGATCGCCCGAGCTGATTGCCTGGGAGCGCGAGCGTGGTGGTGCGGGGTGGCCGGGGGCCGCGTAGCGTCCGGAGGGTGATGGCTGACACGAGCATCCGTCGGGGAGGCTCGGCGGCACCGGGCACCGGGCGGGCCCGACATGACACCGGGTCGCAGAACGACACCGGTCCGGCCGAGTGTCCCGTCTCGCTTCGGGATGCTGTCGCACTGGCCACCCGCGCGCATGCCGGCCAGCTCGACAAGGTCGGCGACGACTACATCGGCCATCCGCTCCGGGTGATGGAAGCGGTCGGTGACGCCGCGCGGCGGGCCGGGGTCGACCCTGACCAGGCCCGGATGGTCGCGGTGCTGCACGACGTCGTCGAGGACACCGATGTCACCCTGGCGACGCTGACCTCCCTCGGTTATCCGTCCGATGTCGTCGCAGCGGTCGACGCACTGAGTCACCGTGATGGAGAGTCGGTGGAGCACTACCTCGCCCGGGTAGCCGACAACGCCCTGTCGGTTGTGGTGAAACGGGCGGACATGGCCGACAACAGCAACCCGGTACGGCTGGCCAGGTTGCCGCGGGATCAGGCGGACCGTTACGCACGGCGCTATTCCAGTCGTATCCGGCTGCTCGACGACCTTGTCGCCCAACATGGAGCCGCCGTCCGCACGGTGGACCGGATGCGGACGGTATAGGGACGCGGCAGCACGTGGAGACGGGCAGCCACCGCGACACTCTGCGCGGCCCTTCCGCGGATGTGCCTGCCGAGCGCCTCAACCGAAACTGGAACGAACTGCTCCAGGAGATCCGGGTGG
>NZ_CAUVXO010000031.1:0-1983 GCF_963555865.1 Protofrankia sp. Cr1 | reverse complement strand
CTGTGCGTCTTGTGATTGCCAGGTGCAGCGTCGACTACGTGGGTCGGCTGACGGCTCATCTGCCGAGCGCGGTCCGACTGCTGCTGGTGAAGGCTGACGGGTCGGTGTCCATCCATGCGGACGGGCGGGCCTACAAGCCGCTGAACTGGATGAGCCCGCCGTGCGTGATCGCCGAGGCGGACGGCGTCTGGCGGGTGACCAACCGAGCGGACGAACAGCTCGTCATCACCCTCGAAGAGATCATGCATGACTCGTCGCACGATCTCGGTGTGGACCCGGGTTTGCGCAAGGACGGCGTGGAGGCGCACCTGCAGGTGCTGCTCGCCGACCGCCCGGATGCCATCCGCGACGGCCTCACCCTCGTCCGCCGGGAGTACGAGACCGGCATCGGGCCGGTCGATCTGCTCTGTCGCGACACCGACGGTGGGAGTGTCGCCGTCGAGGTGAAGCGCAGGGGCGAGATCGACGGCGTCGAGCAGCTGACCCGCTATCTTGCCCGGTTGGAGGCGGACCCGTTCCTGCCGCATCCGGTGCGCGGGATCCTGGTCGCGCAGTCGATCACGCCGCAGGCGCGGCTGCTTGCCGCGGACCGTGGTCTGAGCTGTGTCACCGTCGACTATGACGCGTTGCGCGGACTGGCGCCCGCGATCCCGACCCTGTTCTGACCTCCGGTGTATCGTACCGCCTTGGGCCTGCTGGCCGACAGTCCGTTGTCGGGTAGCCTGGGCGTGAGTGAGCAGGCCGCCGGATAATCCCGTCGGACGAGAACAGACCCTCACAACCTCGGTTGTCGGGTGGCGCGCCTCACGCAAGCACCCCTTCCGCTTGCGCAAAGCACCCCGCTCACCTCCCGGCCGTGCCCTGACCAGGGAGTAAGCCGCGAACGCCGCCCCGCCAGCCCACGCGCGTTGGGGCGCTGCGCGACGTGGGGGCGGGTCCGCACCATCCTGCGCGTCCGCGCTGACAGCTCTGGTTGTCAGTCTGGAGTGCGGCAGGCGGGGGTGTCGGCCGGCGAGCACCACACGAGCCGGATCGTGGTTCCCATGTGAGCGACTATTCGGAGGGCACTGGTGGCGGACGTGAACGAGCCCCACATCTCGCCGCCGTAGGCGACGACGCTGGCGTGATCGTGGAACTGGAGGCCCCAGGCGAGGATCTGACCGTCGAGCTCGTCGTCGTTCTCTTCGACCAGTGCGAACAGGCGTGGCGCCAGCCCGCCGACAAAGGTTTCCAGCAGGCTCGCGGACTCCTGCGCGGCGGCAAGCCGCGGGAGGCCGGCTTGTCCGTTGTCGTCGCTGGCGTCGGTCGAGTGGTGCGCGCTGGCCGTCATGCTGGCCCGTCCTGTCGTCCAAAAGCCTCGCTGTGCCGGCGGCTCGGTCTGGCGCGGTCGTGGCTTAGCCGGTGGCTTACGAGGTGCGTGCCCCTGTGTCGGCTTCGTGCTGGGAGTGGCCCGCCGTCGAGGTTCGGTAGCTGCCAGGTGTCGAGCGCGCGGAGCCGGTCGACGATCCGTGGGAGTAGTTCGGGATCGTCCCGGAAGGTGACCAAGAACGCTGATTCCTGTCCGCCGTATGGCGTTCGCTTGGGTAGCGGCGCGGGCGATTCCAGGTCGCCGGGCTTGGAGTGCGCCGCGGGTGGCGGCGGTTGCGATTCCGCCCGGATTTCCGACCAGACGACTTTGCCGCCGGGGGTCGTCACCGGGTACCAGGCCCATCGGGTGCTGAGCGCGTCGACCAGGACCAGGACCAGGCCGCGTCCGCCTTCCCCGTCGGTGGCGGTCCACCGGATCGCGGGGATGCCCGCGGCCGGCCGGCCGATCGTCAGCGGTAGCGGTAGCGGGGTACGCTCCTGCAACACCCGCAGGTGCGCCCACTCGTTCGCGACATCAAACGCCGCGAACGCACCCAGCGGCCTCCCCTCGGCATCCCACACGACGAACCGGCGCTCGCCCATCGACCCCTCACCTCTTCCCATTCGTTCCACGGC
>NZ_CAUVXO010000030.1:26793-27975 GCF_963555865.1 Protofrankia sp. Cr1 | reverse complement strand
CTTCACCCCGACCCGCATGATCCGCGGGCGCGACTTCGTCGAGGTCGACGGCGCCGGCCACTGATCGCCAGGCCGTGCAGACGTTACTTAAATATATGACTATTTAGACCATATGGTGAGGTGATTCCACCCACCGGTCGAGGAGGATCCGTGGGAACGCTGGACGGAAGGGTGGCGCTTGTCACCGGGGCGAGTCGCGGCATCGGAGCGGCGATGGCGCTCCGATTCGCGCGCGAAGGAGCCAGGGTCGCGGCCATGGCCCGCACCCTCGAGCCCGACCCCCGGTACCTGGGAAGCCTGCGGGAGACCGTCGACAGTATCCAGGCCGCCGGCCACGAAGCCATCGCCGTGCGCGGCGACCTTTCCTCGGCCGAAGACCGGCGGCGCATCGTCACCGAGACCGTCGAGGCGTTCGGGCCGGTCGACATCCTCGTGAACAACGCGGCCGTCACCTTTATCGCACCGGTCGAGGAGTTCAGCGAGAAACGTTTCCGCCTCATGATCGAAGTTCAGGTGTGGGCGCCCTTCGAGCTGACTCAGCTGGTTCTCCCGGGCATGCGCGAGCGGGGAGCGGGGTGGGTGCTCAACATCTCCTCCCGGGCGGCACTGCACCCGCAGGGCCCACCGTTCGAGCCGGTGCACGAGCGCGGCTTCGCCGCGTACGGTCTGTGCAAGGCGGCGCTGGAACGCTTCACGACCGCGCTCGCGGCCGAGGGCTACCCCCACGGGATACGAGCCAACGCGCTCGCCCCGCTCGACAACGTGGCGACCCCCGGCGCGGGCGCGCACGACCTCGTCTCGGACTTCCCGCTCGAGGACTCCTCGGTGATCGCCGAGGCCGCGCTCGCTCTGGTCGAGGGAGACATCACCGGACGGATCGCCTACAGCCAGTCGCTACTGGACGAGCTCGGCCGCAAGCCCGACCCGACCAGCCACCACTGACCACCTTGTGCCGGATGGCTGCGGGACCCGATGTGGAGTCCCCGCAGTTCTCCGGGAAGTGCGGCCTCCGGGCGCGCGATCTGACGATCGTCGCGCGCCCTTTGGCCCGCTAGTCACCGGCCACACCTGCAACAGTGCCCGACCGATTCGTCAGTCGACGCGGGCCGTGGCGTAGCCGGCGATGACTTCCTCGCCCCGAGCGTTGACCGTGACCACGTCGAGGTCGACCAGGCTTACGCC
>NZ_CAUVXO010000030.1:22379-26289 GCF_963555865.1 Protofrankia sp. Cr1 | reverse complement strand
CACCGGCGTACTGCACAATCTGGGTCCGGGTGAGGTCCTCGACGAGCACCTGCTCGTGAATCTCGCCGACTTCCACCTCAGCGCCGCGCAATGCCATCAGTTCGCCCCCTGCTCAACCGGCTTCTCGGGTCGCACGCTTACGCCACGGGCCCGGACAACCAGCTCGCCGGCTGCGTCCCGGTACTCGGTGACCTGTTCTTCGAACAGCAGCTTGCCGCCCCGCCGACCCGTCTTCTCCCAGGTGTTTCCCGGCACGTTGGTCACCGTGAGCAGGTCGCCCGGCCGGACCTGCCGGAAATACTCGAAATGCTGCTCGGCGTGCAGCCGGCCGCCGCCGGAGACCGCATCGGTGACTCCGCTGGGTTCCCGGCCGGAGCCGAACCATGCCTCGCCGGTACGCGGTCGCAGCGGATAGTCAGGGTCGTACTGGGCGGAGGACTGGACAAACGTCGGCGGGGCGATGATCCCCGCCGTCTCGGCCTCCGCGGCCCGCTCCGCGTCGTGGTAGACGGGGTTGGGATCCGCGACCGAGCGCGCAAAGAGCATGATCTGACCGGCCTCCACCGGGAACGTGAACTGCCCCACGAATTACTCCTCGTCGTTGAAGGCGGATGGCAGAGGATCCCAGCCATCCGATAAGGCGTTGAGTACTGTTCGTCTCCGTTGTTTCTCCCGACCGGGTTCTCCCGACCGGGAGAACCGGGTCGCTCACCCGCGCCGCAGGAGCAGGCTGCGTACCTGCGCCGCCGACTCAAGTGCCTCATCCTCGTCACCGGCGACCGGCAGCAGGTGCACATCGCGGCAGCCGGCATCAAGATAGGGCACCAGCGCCTGCGCCACATCCTGCGGGGTCCCCCGGGGCACGTACCGCGAGAAACGGTCGAAGGGCACGCCGTAGAAGCTCTCCATCGCCCGCGAGACCGACAAACCGGCGTCCTGGACCGACCCGCCGAAGCCGCACCAGACCAGCAGCGCGTGCCGCCAGGGGACCGCGGACCGGCCGGAGGCGGTCGCGACGTCTTCGATCTCGGCGATGACGGAGGCGTAACGCTCGGGCGAGACCCACACACCGAGCCAGCCGTCACCGTGACGACCCGCCCGCCGAACCGCCGCGGCCGACCGGCCGCCGATCACTATCGGTACGGGCACGGCCGGCGGCGGTGACACCCGCACATCGCGGAGCTGGAAATGCTCACCGTCGACCGTCACCGCATCACCGGCCAGCAGTGCCCGCAGCACAACCAGGGCCTCGTCCATCCGGCGGCCACGGGTGGCGGGGTCGACACCGCATGCCTCGACCTCGGCGCGGTCCTCACCGCCGATGCCCACGCCGAAGACGAACCGCCCGGGTGCCATGGCCGCGAGCGTGGCTACCTGACGCGCAACCGGGACGGGGTGACGCAGCGGTAGCAGGAAGACCCCGGTGTGAACCTCGATGTCGGGCGCGGCGACCAGCAACGCCGTGGCCTGGATGAGCCCGTCGGAACCGTAGCCGCCGCGAAAACTCACGTGGTCACCGATGACGGCATGGTCGAATCCGAGGTCCCGGATCTGCGCAGCGGCGTCGTACAGTCGCCCGGTACCGCCTCGCAGCAGCGCGAAGGGTGGCCGAACCCCGATCCGCAGCCCGGCTGATCCCGACGCGGCTGATCCCGACCCGACCGGGTCGACGTCAACCGTGGTCACGATTGCAGCACTCTACGCAACACCTTGCCGGCGGCGCTTCTCGGCAGAATTTCGATCATCTCCCACTCGGCGGGCACCTTGAACCCGCTCAGGGACTCCCGCGCGAACAGGCGCAGCTCCTCGACGTCCGGTGGATCCCGCGGGTCGGCGGGGACGACGAACGCCTTCACGACCTGACCCCAGCGCCGGTCCGCCCGGCCGACGACGGCAACCTCGCGGATCGCGGGATGGAGACTGAGGACCTGTTCAACCTCCAGTGGATCCACGTTTTCCCCACCCCGCACAATGCGGTCACCACGGCGGCCCAAAAGTGTGACATAGCCGTCGGAATCGATATGACCGAGGTCTCCGGTGTGCAGCCAACCGTCGGCCTCGGGCTGGAAGAGGTGCTCGCCGCGGGCCCGGATCTCGCCGCTGCCGTCCGGACCCGGATCGACCACCCGCAGCTCCACACCCTGCGCCGCGCGGCCGACCGTGCGCAGCAGCTCGGGCCGGGTCGTGGCCGCAAGTCGATGATCGTCGAAGTTCAGACAGGTGACCGGAGAACCCTCCGTCTGCCCGAAGATCTGAACGAAGGCAACGCCCGGAAGAACTGCCATCGCCTCGCGAAGCGTGTCCGGATGGATCGGGGACGCGCCGTACTGCAGCACGCGCAGCGTCGGCAATGCCAGCGCGCCCTCAGCGAGCAGTCGGTCGATCATCGTCGGCACCAGCAGAGCATGTGTCGTGCCGTAGTCGGCCAGGTCCTGCCAGTTACGCGGCGAGAACGGTGGCGCACAGACAACCGTGGCTCCGGCGCCCAACGCAACCGCGATCATGCCGAGGCCGGCGATGTGATGGTAGGGCGAACCAGATGCGTACACGCTGCCCGGCGCAAGGTCGACGATCGCGGCGTTGACCCTGCCCCGTACTGCGAGCTTGCCCTGCGCCACATACACCGCCTTGGGCACCCCGGAGGTCCCGGACGTGTGCAGGATCAGCGCGGTCTCATCCGGACCCGGCTGGTCCGCCGACAGCCGGTCGGTCAACAGCCGGTCGGACGCCGCGGCCGGTGGGTGAACGACAAGCCGGCGGCCCGTTGCCGTCGCCAGTTCCCGGCCGAGGTCCGCCGCGGCCGGCTCGGCCAGGAGCAGATCGCCGGCGAGGCCGGCCAGACAGGCGGTGAGCTCCCGGGGGGTGAGTCTGGTGCTGATCGGCGCGAGGGGACGCCGGGTGGCGGCGCCCGCGATGGTCAGCGCAAGAGCTTCCAGCGTGGTCGAGACCAGGGCCGGCAACGGGGTTCCCACGGGCAGGGCAAGGCTGTCGAGCCAGTCGGCCGCACCCGCGGCGTGCCCCAGCAGGTCGGCGCCGGACCAGCGGGTGGCACCACTGATCACAGCCGTCTGACCCGCACCCGGGCCCGACCAGACTCCGGTGAGCTGGGCCATCCATGTCGTCCCGGCCGCGGCGGTCATGCCCGGGTCGTCCGGGCGGCGGTCGCCCCGGATGCGGTCAGTCCGGACGAAGTGGTCCCGGACGAAGTGGTCCCGGACGCGGTCAGTCCGGTGGTGTCGACGCCGTCCCAGAAGCCTGCCCACGTCGGGAAGGACTGCGGCAGGCCCGGTGGCGTCGGCGACGTGCCCCAACTGTCGAATCCCACGGCCTGCGGGTGCTCGGTGACATCGGCTGCGTACCAGTGCCGCTCGTCCCGCCGGGCGAACAGCCACTCGCCGTCGATCCGCTGGTAGGTGTCGAAGTAGCAGATGGCCATGACGATCCAGCGGTCGCCGACCTCGTGCTCGGCCCGGCAGTACACCTGCCCGCGGGCGTTGTCTGCATCGAGCAACTCCACGCGATGACCGCAGATCTGGTGCACCGACCGGTAGAACCACCGCAGGCTGGGCGCGATGTATCCACGCAGTGCCTCCCGGCCGCGGCCGTGCCGGCCGCAGTTGACATCCGGCACGAACAGCGATATCCAGGCGTCGAGGTCACGGCCGTCGACCGCGAGCGCGTACCGGATCGGCAGCTGCCCGAGCGCGAGCCGCGCCTCCACCTGCTCCAGCCGCGCGAGCAACCCCGCGTCGTGCGTCGTCACGACACCTCCAGGTCAGGCCGGCCTATTCGCCACACCGCAA
This sequence comes from Protofrankia sp. Cr1, assembly GCF_963555865.1. NCBI lineage: Bacteria > Bacillati > Actinomycetota > Actinomycetes > Frankiales > Frankiaceae > Protofrankia > Protofrankia sp. Cr1. The sequence continues at coordinate 22,486 of NZ_CAUVXO010000030.1, read as the reverse complement.
CCACAACCAGATCAACACAGGCAACAATACGCTTAATGAGTTGCACTATAGGGCCAGACCGCCAACTCCGCGACGACTTCCGGACAGGACGACCCAGACCGCCTGAG
>NZ_CAUVXO010000030.1:20958-22161 GCF_963555865.1 Protofrankia sp. Cr1 | reverse complement strand
CAGGCACGGACCGTGCAAGTCGCCAGCGGGCAGAGACCTCGCAGGCGCACCGCCGGGGCCGGATGTGACTCCGGACCCATGAACTCGCCCATCCTCCTTCACTACAGGTAAATCATTTAATTTCATACTTGACGACACGGAGGAGGATGTGATCAGCACTCGGCACCAGCGCCCCACCACCCTGGTCGGTGTCCTCGACCTTGAGCGGCTCGACGTGGACATCTTCCGCGGGTGGAGCAGCCACGGAGAACTGCCGGTCCGCCTCTTCGGTGGTCAGGTCGCCGGCCAGGCACTCATCGCGGCCGGCCGCACCGTCGAACCGGCCCGCTCCGTCCACTCGCTCCATGCCTACTTTCTGCGGCCGGGTGACCCGGCCGTGCCGGTCATATACCTGGTCGATCGAATCCGTGACGGCGGCTCTTACAGCACCCGACGCGTGGTCGGTGTCCAGCTCGGAGAAACGATTTTTCAGCTGAGCGCCTCGTTCCACCTCCCGGCGCAGGGTCCGACGCACGCCGAGCCGATGCCGCTGGTGCCGCCGCCGGACCAGGTGCGCACGCTGGAGGACTGGTACGCCGACGCGGGCGCCGCATCAGCGCCCTGGATGCAGTGGTTCCGCGCCGGGCAGTTCAGGACGGAAGTACGCTGCGTGGACGAGCCACCGGCGCTGGCGGCGGAGCGCGGGCCGAGGCCCGCCCGTCAGCGGGTCTGGTTCCGGTCAGCCGAACCGCTGCCCGACGATCCGCTCGTGCACGTCTGCGCGCTCACCTACGCGTCCGATCTCGATCTTCTGAGCACAGCGTTGCTGCCGCACGGCAGAACCACCAGGGACGCCAGTATGGCCAGCCTTGACCACGCGGTCTGGTTCCACCGGCCGTTCCGGGCCGACGGGTGGCTGCTGCACGACAGGGAGAGCCCGGTGGCAGCCGGCGGTCATGCTCTGGTCCGGGCCCACGTCTACGACGCCGACGGATACCTGGTGGCCTCGATCGCACAGGAGGGTCTGGTGCGCACCCCGCGCCGCGAACCTGACCACCGCGTAACAGCTGAACAGCACGTAACAGCTGAACAGCGCGGCCCGATGAGCAGCACGAGCCACTGAACGATGTGACATCTGCGACGGCGCGCCGAGCGCCGAGTACCCCTACAGACCAAGAGATTGCATCGCCTGAGCGCGTTCTGCAACGAGCAGCCGCACGGCTG
>NZ_CAUVXO010000030.1:15277-20529 GCF_963555865.1 Protofrankia sp. Cr1 | reverse complement strand
TTGGTCCCGCTCCGCCCGGCGGGCGGTCGCCGAAGAGCTACCGGAGCCGGTGGCGGCGGCCGTCCTGGAACTGGTAACAGGACCGATGCGCGCAGAGCCACGCCGGGTGGGCAAACCACTGCACGCGCCGTTCGCCGGGCTGTGGTCCGCCCGCCGGGCGACCTACCGGGTGGTCTACAGCATCGACGAGGACAAGCGTCTCGTCACGGTCGACATGGTGAAACATCGATGGGACTTCTACCGCACGTAGCCGGCCGGATGGGTGTCCGGCCGGCCAAGTGATCCGGGATTTGACCTCCGGCGGGGGTCAGGCTGACGGTTCGGAACCGACGATCGACACGAACGACACGCACTCGCCCGGCCCGCCGCCCAGGTTGTGGGTCATGCCGAGCTTCTTGCCCGCGGCGATCGTGGAGATCGTGCGCTCCGCCGGAGCCTCACCGCGCAGCTGCAGCCAGCACTCGAACATCATCCGAAGGCCGGACGCCCCGATCGGGTGCCCGAACGCCTTCAGACCGCCGTCCGGGTTGACCGGGAGGTCACCGTCACGATCGAAGGTCCCGGCGAGGACTTCCTTCCAGCCGAACCCACGGTCAGCGAAACCGAGGTCCTCCATCAGGACGAGCTCGGTGGGGGTGAAGCAGTCGTGCACCTCGGCGAGAGCGAGCTCCGCCCGCGGGTCGGTCACGCCGGCCTGGGCGTAGGCGTCCTTCGCTGATGCGACGACCTCGGGGAACGTGGTGTAGTCGTAGTCGGGGTCGGAGTTGCCCGTGGCCGGTCCCGCGATGAACGACAGCGCCTTGATGTAGATCGGCTTGTCGGTGTAGCGGTGGGCGTCCTCGGCCCGGACCACGATCGCCGCCGCCGACCCGTCGCTGACACCGGAGCAGTCGAAGATGCCCAGCGGCCCGGCGACCAGCGGCGCGTTGCAGATGACGTCCTTGGCCACCTCCTTGCGGAACTGCGCCCGCGGGTTCTGCGCGCCGTTGACGTGGTTCTTCCACGCGATGCGGGTCAGGACGTCCTTCATCTCGTCGGTGTCCACGCCGTACTTCTTGGCGTAGGCGGGCGCGAGCAGACTGAAGTTCGCCGGTGCGGTGGTCTCCGACCCGGTCCCGTCGCCCGGCGGCGTCGCCCCGGCCAGGCCGGAGAACCCGGAGTCCTTGAGCTTCTCCACCCCGATCGCCATGGCGATGTCGTAGGCACCGCTGGCCACCGCGTAGCAGGCGTTACGCAGCGCCTCCGAACCGGTGGCGCAGTAGTTCTCCAGCCGGGAGACCGGCTTGTAGGGCAGCCGCAGCGGACGCGACAGCGTCAACCCGGAGTTACCCGAACCCATCGTGCCGAGCCAGTAGGCGTCGACATCGTCCCGGGACAGCCCGGCCGAAGCGTACGCCGCCTGGGAGGACTCGATCAGCAGGTCGTCGACGGAGGATTCCCAGCGCTCCCCGAACGACGTGCAGCCCATGCCGACAATGGCAACCTTGTCCCTGATCCCGCGTGACGCCATCTCAGGCCTCCAGCCCTTCGGTGCTGCCCGCGGCCCGCACGGGGCGGGCCTTCCAGAAGTAGTTGTGGATGCCCCGCGCGGTGTTCACCTTGCGGAAGGTCATCTCGACCCGGTCGCCGATGGCGACGCTGTCCGGGTCGACATCGGTCAGCTCGCACTTGAAGCGGCCACCGCCGTCGATGTCGATGACCACGGCGACCAGCGGCGGGCTCGGGGTGAAGGCAAGTCGGTCGATCGTGAACGTCGCCACCGTGCCGTAGGTGTCCGCGAGACGTTCCGGCGCCATGTCGTCCACGGCGCCGCACGAACGGCAGACCCGCGCCGGCGGCAGGTGCCGGGTAGCACAGTTGTTGCAACGGGAGCCGGTGAAGCCGAACTTCCAGTCGGCGTTGCGGCCGGCCGGCGGAGCAGCGTAGGCGTCGGGATCGGGCCGCCGGGGCGGTTCGGTCGCGAGCCGGCCCCGCCAGTTGAGGAAGTCGGCATACCGCAGGGTGTCCCGCCCGCCGGCGATCTGGGCCGCCACCGAGACGGCGGCGCGGTGCTCGGGCAGGGCTTCGGTGGTACGCAGCGCCACCACGGTCACGCCGTCCGCGAGGACGACGACCACGATCGTCTTACCCGCCCCGGCCCTGTCGAGGGTGTCGGCGAGCAGCAGGCCGGCATGGGCGGTCCCGGTGTTGCCGACGGTCTTCGCCAGGCCGTCGACGACGGCGTCGGGCCGTACGCCCGCGCGCCGGGTGAAGGAGGCCACCGACCGCGCGTGCAGACCGGTCACGATGAGGTAGTCGATCTGGTCCGGCGTCAGGTCGATCTGCTTGAGCAGGTCGGCGAATGCCCGGTCGGCGAGCGGTACGTAGACCGACTCGCCGAAGCGCTCCTCCCAGACCCGCGAGTGGTCGTCGCCCGGCACGCGCCACCGGTCGAGGAACTCCTCGGTGGCCGAGGCGTTCGCGAGGATCTCCGCGAGCACGGGTGCCTCCGGCGTGCCCGGCCCGACCAGCAGTGCCGCCGCGCCGTCACCGCCGTCACGCTCGTCCGCGCCACCGGACAGGCCGGTGCGGATGTCGGAGAGCACGACCAGCGTCGGCTCGGTCGCCGCGCTCGCGGCCAGCAGGGCCCCGACGCCGGACCGCACCGAGCCGACCATGTCGACCGCGAGCACGGACTCGTCCAGCCCGAGTGCGGCGTGGATGGCCGTGGCGTTGGTCTTGTCCAGATAGGCCGGCGCCGTCGTGGCGAAATAGACCTGCCGAGGCCCGGACGCGGCCGCGTGACCCCGCAGGGTGATCCGCGCCGCTTCCACACCCAGGGATGTGGTGTCCTCATCGAAGGAGGCCACCGTGCGCGCACCGGAACCACCACGGCCGCCGAGCGCGGCGGCCACGGCCTTGCGCTGGAGCCGGTGGTAGGGCAGATAGGCACCGTAGGCAAGTAGACCCGACATCGTTCTCCCGACGCAGTGTGGCGGAGCTGACCGCTCTGTCGTGACGGACGTGGGCGGAGCCCGGCACTTCCGCGTGACGGCAGAGGACATGTAACAAGTTAGATGCTTGCACGATTTGTGGTGCCGGGCAACCAGTCACGGGGCCGGCCGGCAGTCTCGGGAGGCAACCCGAAGGTCCGATCATGACATCCAAAATAGTTATATGATATGACGCCAATACGGGACCACGGATGCACCGACCGGGACCCGCCAGCGATGTAGAGAGGAGCGCGGCGCATGACCGAGGCACTTGAGGGCAAGGTCGCGATCGTGACCGGCGCCGCCCGCGGGATCGGAGCCGCCATCGCGGCCGCCCTGGCGCAGGCGGGGGCGGCTGTAGCCGTGGCCGACCGCGACGGCGACGGCGCCGCGGTGACCGCGGACAAACTGGCCGGCCGCGCCCTTGGCGTCACCGTCGACGTGACCGACAACGCAAGCGTGCTCGCCGCTGTCGAGCGGGTGCGGGCGGAGCTCGGCGAGGTCGACATCCTCGTGAACAACGCCGGGGTCGACGTGATCGGCCCGTTCGTCGACAGCGACGAGGCAACCTGGCTGCGCCTGGTGGATGTCAACCTGCTCGGCACGATCCGCGCCAGCCGTGCGGTCCTTGACAGCATGCTGGCACGGGGGTCGGGCCGCATCATCAACATCGCCTCGGACGCGGGACGGGTCGGATCGTCCGGCGAGGTGGTCTACTCGGCCACCAAGGGTGGGGTCATCGCGTTCGCCAAGGCACTCGCCCGAGAGACCGCCGCCGCCGGGATCACCGTCAACGCCGTCTGCCCCGGCCCGACCGACACCGCCCTGCTCGACCAGGTCGCGGACGTCAGCCAGCGCCTCTACGACTCGCTCGCGCGGGCCGTCCCGATGAAGCGGATCGGGCAGCCGACCGACATCGCCCCGGCCGTCGTCTTCCTCGCTTCCCCCGCGGCGGGCTACATCACCGGGCAGACACTGTCGGTAAGCGGTGGACTGACAATGGCCTGAGCCACGGGATGACATGCTCAACGACGTCGTGTCGTCCGATTCGGCGTCACGCCATCCTGTTACTCAGAGTGCATCTTGCCGAATTAGATTACTAATTGTACCCTCGTTCAGAATATTGCCTGTAGCCGGGAGCTGCCGTGAACTTCGCCTTCAGCGAGGAGCAGGAAGAGCTACGCCGCGCCGTGCGCGACTTCCTGGAGGATCTTTCTCCGGAATCCGAAGTTCGGCGTCTCATGGAGACCACCGAGGGTTACGATGCGAACGTCTGGGCGAAACTGGCCGGCGAACTCGGCCTGACGGGTCTCGCGATCCCCGAAGAGCACGGTGGTGCCGGCTACGGGTTCGTCGAGGTGGGCATCGTCCTGGAGGAAGCTGGCCGCGCGCTGCTGTGCGCGCCCTACTTCTCCACGGTCGTCCTCGCGACGACGGCGCTTGTCGCCAGCGGCGACGACGCGGCTCAGAAGGACTACCTGCCCGGCATCGCCGGCGGCGACACCCGAGCGACGCTCGCGTTCACCGAGGAGTCCGGCCGATGGGACACCGACGGGATCACGCTCCCCGCGACCCGGCACGGCAACGAGTGGCGGCTGAACGGATCCAAGAGCTACGTGCTTGACGGTCACACCGCCGACCTCGTCGTGGTCGCGGCTCGGACCGCAGCCGGAGTCAGCCTCTTCGCCATCCCCGGCGACGCGCCCGGCCTCACCCGCACCGCGCTGCCGACCATGGACCTCACCCGCAAGCAGGCCCGGCTCGACTTCGACGACACCCCCGCCCGGCTGATCGGTGTCGACGGCGAGGGCGAGGGCGTTCTCCTGCGGGTTCTCGACACCGCGGCCGTCGGCCTGGCCGCCGAGCAGGTCGGCGGTGCCCAGAAGGTGCTGGAGATGGCCGTCGAGTACGCCAAGATCCGGGTACAGTTCGGCCGGCCCATCGGTTCGTTCCAAGCGATCAAGCACAAGTGCGCGGACATGCTGCTGGACGTGGAGTCGGCCAAGTCCGCCGCGTACTACGGCCTGTGGGCGGCCGCTGAGGGCAACGACGAACTCCCGGTCGTGGCCAGCGTGGCCAAGTCCTACTGCTCGGACGCGTTCTTCCACTGCGCCGCCGAGAACATCCAGGTGCACGGTGGGATCGGCTTCACCTGGGAACATCCCGCCCATCTCTACTTCAAGCGGGCCAAGACCTCGCAGCTCCTGCTCGGTGACCCCGCCTACCATCGCGAACAGCTCGCCCAGCGGATTGGCATCTAGCCGGGCTGACCAGCCGGGC
>NZ_CAUVXO010000030.1:1940-14821 GCF_963555865.1 Protofrankia sp. Cr1 | reverse complement strand
ATCGCCCGGAGACACAGGCCAAGGGGCGATCCGATAGATTATTATCGAAGCGACCGCGCAGGGGACACCTCTACTCACCCGCCTCCGGCACCCAACGCCGAGTCACCACTCCCGTTCTGCGGCGGTGCCAACGAGCAGGAGGATTCCGTGGCGACCGAAGACCGTGTCCGCGTACCCAAAGCCGGCGAAATCGTCGCCAGTCATCTCCGCCGGCAGATCATCCTCGGAAAACTCGGCGAGGGAACGGCGCTTCCGTCTGAAGCGGTCCTCATGGAACGCTTCGGAGTCTCCCGCCCGACTCTACGGGAGGGGTTCCGGGTCCTGGAGTCCGAGGGGCTGATCAGTGTCCGACGGGGTGCGCGCGGCGGAGCGCGCGTCCACCTCCCGTCCGGGGACACCGCCGCCCGGTACGCGGGTGCGATCCTGCAGTACCGGGGCACCACCCTCGCCGACGTCTACGAGGCCCGGGCTCTGCTGGAGTCCCGTGCCGCCGGCATGTGCGCCGAGCGGCACGACGACGGTGACCTCGCGCGGCTCAACGAGATGCTGGCCAGCTGCCAGGAGGCCCTCGACGATCACGAGCGGTTCTTGTTCATCGACGCGGAGTTCCACCTTCTCGTCGTCGAACTGGCCGGCAACCGAACCCTGCGACTCCTGGTCGGAATGCTGTACCGGATCGTCGAGTCCGCCACCGTGTCCTCCCACATGGCGCGCGTCAGCGACCCCGACCAGCAGCGGACGCTCGTGGGCAAGGCACATCGCGCCAACACCAAGCTCGTCGCGCTGATCCGCAACCGGCAGACCGAAGAGGCGGAGGTCTTCTGGCGCCGGCACCTCACCGCGATCGGCAAACTCCTACTGGAGGACACCGACAAGCAGACCGTCCTCGATCTGCTCAGCTGATTCCTGCGACCGGTGCGCTCATGAGACGGCGCCCATGGTCACGATCATGGTCATGACTTGGCTTTGAAGCTCTCGACGTTGTGGCGCAGCTCGTCGGTGGTGAACGACTCGCCCTCGGCGGCCAGGGAGAAGTCCAGGACCAGCCGGGCGGCCTGCGCCAGATGCAGGTTGATCGCCCGCTTGGTGTCCTGGACGGCCTGCGGGGGCAGCGCGGCGAGCTTGTGCGCGACCCGGCGGGCCTCGTCCATCAGCTCGGCGGCCGGGACCACCCGGTTGGCCAGGCCCAGGGCGACAGCCTGGTCCGCGGGGATGCGGTCACCGGTGAGCAGATACTCCTTGGCCCGCAGGATGCTCGTGGCCAGCGGCCAGAACGCCGCGCCACCGTCACCGGCGACCAGACCCACCTGCACGTGCGGATCAGCCAGGAACGCGGTGTCGGCGATCAGGACGATGTCACTCATGACCGCGATCGTCGCCCCGAGGCCGACGGCGGGGCCGTTGACCGCAGCCACCACCGGCAGGTGGAAGCGCACCACCTCGTCGGCGAGCCGCCGCGCCTCGCGCATGCTGTGCCGGCGGTGTTCCGGGTCGGCGATCTGCTGGGCCATCCCCGGGATGTCGCCGCCCGCGCTGAACGCGCGACCCGCGCCGGTGAGCACCACGGCGCGTGCGTCCCGGTCGCTGGCGATGCGCGCCCAGACGTCGGCGATGGCTTCGTGCAGCCCGCCGGCGAACGCGTTCAACGCCGCTGGACGGTTCATCGTGACGACGCGCACCGGGCCGTCGGACTCGACGAGGAGGACGTCCCCGAAGTCGTAGTTCGCCATGTTCAGTGGCTGCCTCTCCTGGACAGGGTCATCGGTGACCGTCATCAGTCAGTGACTACCATCAGTAATCACTGACTGTCAGTAGCTGCGAAGGCCCATGCTGCGTGCGATCGCGTTACGCTGGATCTGACTGGTGCCGCCGGAGATCGGTGCGACGATGGACTCGCGCCAACGGAAGCTCATCACGCTCTCGGTGGCGAAGCCGTGACCGCCGAGGATCTGCATCCCCCACCGAGCCGCCGCGACATAGGTCTCGGAGCCCTTGAGCTTGGCCATCGAACCCTCACGGGAACACGGCCGGCCCTGGGCGTGCAGCCAGGCGGCCCGGTACGACAACAGCCGAGCGGAGTCGATCTCGACCTGGAGGTCGGCCATCGCGTGCGAGAGCGACTGGAAGTTCCCGATCGGCCGGTCGAACTGCTGGCGCTGCTTGGAGTACTCCAGCGCCTCGTCGAGCGTGGCCTGGGCCACCCCGACGTATGCGCCGCTCATGAGCACCCGCTCGAGGTCGAGCCCGGAGAGCATGACCTTCCAACCGCCGTGCAGGGGACCCACCAGGTTCTCCCGGGGCACGACCACGTCGTGCAGGAACACCTCGTTGGTGCCGAGGATGTGCCGGGCCAACGTCGGCGTCCGACGGATCTCCACGCCTGCGGTCGCAGGATCGACCAGCACCAGGGACAGCCCCTCGTGCTTGGGCGCTGACGGGTCGGTGCGCACGTACATCGCGATGGTCGTACCGGGCAGGCCCGCCCCGGTGCACCATGCCTTCTGCCCGTTGAGGACGAAGTGGTCACCGTGATCGACCGCAGTGGTGCGCAGTGCCGCGACGTCGGAGCCGGCGTCCGGCTCGCTCATGGCGATGGCGAAACGTTCGGTGCCATCCAGCATGCCGGGCAGGTAACGGTCGCGCTGGGCCTGGGTGCCCCATTTCAGCAGGGTGAGCCCGGGGATGAAGGTGCCCGAGTAGCACATCGCGATGTCGAGGCTGGCACGCCCGAGTTCCTCGGCGAGCAGCACGAGTTCGAGCGCGGTACCACCGCCCCCACCGCTGTCCTCCGGTAGTGGGAGGCCGAACCACCCGAGGTCGGCCATGCCGCGGAAGAGCTCCTTGGGCAGGACGCCCTGCTCATCCCATTCCTTGGCCAGCCGCGGTGGGCAGGTACGCGAGACGAAGTCCCGCGCGGTCTGCGCCAGCATGCGCTGCTCGTCCGTGAGGTCAAAGTCCACGACAGCACCTCTCCCATCAGCTAAATCAGCTAACTATAGCGCGTCGGGATCCGCATGGACATCCCACCGCCTGACGCTCAAGTTGCGATAGCCTCAGCTATCAGCTAACTTTTTGTACGGTTTTGCACGTTGATCCGGCCGGAGGCGCCCACCTGGGCGCGAGTGGGCGAGGTAGTCAATGGACGTTGCCGTCACCGCACAGGACAGGCAGTTCCAGGAGGAGGCGCGGTCATGGCTCGCCGATCATCTTACCGGTGACTTCCGGACCATCCTGGGCGTCGGCGGCCCGGCCGACGACACCGCCTGGGAACTCCGCCGGGAGTGGGAAAAACTCCTCGCGAAGGACAAATGGCTGAACATCAGCTGGCCGGTCGAGTACGGCGGCCGCGGGGGAACGCTCGCCCAGGAGATCATCTTTCAGGTCGAGCACGCCCGGGCGCAGGCACCGTACTGGGTGGGGGTCCACGGTCGTGACCTGTTCGGCCCGACCCTGCTCGCGTTCGGTACCCCCGAGCAGAAGGCCCGCTTCCTCCCGAAGATCACCGCGGTCGAGGAGTTCTGGGGGCAGGGCTTCAGCGAGCCCGAAGCCGGCAGCGACCTGGCCGGCCTGCGTACCCGGGCCGAACTCGACGGCGACGAATGGGTGATCAACGGCCAGAAAATATGGATGACCTTCGGTGACTACGCCGACTGGCTGTACGTCCTGTGCCGCACCGACCCGGACGCCCCGAAACACCGGGGGATCTCTATGATCCTGGTGCCCCGCCACCAGCCGGGCGTCGAGGTACGGCCGATCCGGAACATGGCCGGTGGGGCCGAGTTCGCGGAAGTCTTCTTCACCGAAGCCCGTACCAGCAAGGACCTTGTTGTGGGTGAGGTCAACGGTGGCTGGCGCGTGGTCATGGGGACCCTGGGCAACGAGCGCGGCGGCACCACCGTGCTGCCCTTCCAGGCCGGGTTCGAGCGCGAGATGCGGGCGCTGATCGACCTCGTGCGATCCCGGCCGAGCGACCCGGTGCTGCGGGACCGCATCGCGTCGGCCTATGTCGGGCTCCGGGTCATGCAGGCGATGAACATCCGCACCATCTCCCGGGCCGTCGCGAACGCCCACCCTGGACCCGAGTCGTCGATCTCCAAGCTGTTCTGGTCCACCTGGCACCGCGACTTCGGCGAACTACTGATGGACGCGACGGGCGCCGGTTCGATGCTCGTCGAGGACGACTACCGACTCAGCCTGTTCCAGGCGAGCTTCCTGAACTCCCGGGCAGAGACGATCTACGGCGGCGCCGTCGAGATTCAGCGCAACGTCCTGGGCGAGCAGGTCCTGGGCCTGCCCAAAGAACCACGCTGACAAGCCGTCCCCAGCCGCGATCCCCCACCGGCCCACCACAGCGTCGACCTGATGATGTGAATCCGGTGCTGTTGTAACAGCACCGGATTCACATCGTTCCCACCATCAGTCCGTTCCCACCATCAGTCCCGGGGCAGCGCTAACCGAGGACGTCGTCGGCTGCCAGCCGGCCACCGGGTACGGGAGCACCGGTCAGTGCACCGGCGTCGAAGTCGTCGGCCAGCGGGGCGAAGTGCGGCGGTCGACGCTCGATGAAGCTGCGCATGCCCTCCACGAAGTCGGCTGACCCGTTGGTCACCGCCATCACCTGCAACGAGCCGCGCAGCGCCTCGTCCAGGCCGACCTCGAGGTCGCCGTAGACCTGGTGCCGGATGGCCGCCAGGGCGGTCGGTGCACAGTTACGGGCCAGGTCGCCCGCGTATGCCTGGGCCTGCGCGAGTACGTCGTCGCGCTCGACCACCCGGCTGACCAGCCCCAACCGGAGGGCTTCGTCCGCGTCGAAGGTCCGGGCCGACAGCAGGAGGTCAAGGGCGTTCTCCAGCCCGACATACCGCGGCAGGACCCAGCTCAGGCCGTACTCGGCCGCGAGCCCACGACGGGCGAACGCGGTGGAGAACTTCGCACCCCTGGCGGCGAAGCGGACGTCGCACATGAGCGCCTGGACGAGCCCGATGCCGGCGCACCCACCGTTGATGGCGGCGATCAGTGGCTTGCGCAGGGTCCGCGGCCGGTACTGCGGCGGTCGTCCCGACAGGTCGAGCCCCTTGCCGGCCTTCTCGTTGAGACGGCTCGCGTCCATCCCGGGGCAGAAGGTCGTGCCCGCGCCGGTCAGGACGACCGCGCGGACATCGGCGTCCCGGTCCACCCGGTCCAGCGTCCCGAAATAGGCCGCTTCCAGGTCTGGTGACCAGCCGTTCTTCCGGTCCGGACGATTGAACGTCACGGTTGCGACACCATCGCCGTCGGTCGTGCACAGGACCAGATCGTCCGACACCACAGTTCCCTTCGAAGTGGACATCAGCTACCGCAAGCCGGGCGCCCGCCGATGCGAAGCGACCGGCGAGCGCCGGCCGGGCAAGCGCGCGAGTTCAGTCCTTCGCCGCGACCCCGGGCAGGGTCGGGGGCAGACCCGGGTCGTGGTCGGCGAACAGTCGCGGGCCCTCGGTCACGAGTTCCTCGGTCGTCCAGGCCCGTTCGCCCGCGTCAATGGTGGCTGCGACCTCCCAACCGCGGAAGACCGAGACGACCGAGCCGTAGACGTGGAAGATCTGGCCGGTGATGTCGGCCGCGGCCGGGCTGGCCAGCCATCCGACCAGCGGGCTGACGTGCTCGGGTGCCCGGTTGTCGAACGCGCCCTCCTCCACCTGCCCGTAGCCGGCGAAGGTCTGGGTCGTCATGCGGGTACGCGCCCGGGGCGCGATCGCGTTGGAGGTCACCCCGATCCGGGCCAGCTCGCGGGCCATCACGACAGTGAGCGCGCTGATCCCGGCCTTCGCGGCCGCGTAGTTGGCCTGGCCGAAGTTGCCGACCAGACCGGACTCACTGGTGGTGTTGATGAGCCGGCCGTAGACCTCCTCGCCCGCCTTCGCGCGGGCCCGCCAGTAACGGGCCGCGAACCGGGCCGGCGCGAAATGGCCCTTGAGATGCACCTCGATGACGGAGTCCCAGTCGTCCTCCTCAAGGTTGAAGAACATCTTGTCGCGGACGAAACCGGCGTTGTTGACCAGGATGTCCAGCCCGCCGAACGTGTCGACAGCCTGCTGAACCAGCCCGTCGGCGCCCTTCCAGTCCGCGACGCTGTCGAAGTTCGCGACCGCCTCGCCGCCGGCTGCGACGATCTCATCCACGACCTGCTGTGCGGGCCGCCCCTCGTCCTTGCCGGCACCGTCCCAGGCCACGCCCGGGTCGTTGACCACGATTCGGGCCCCCTGGCTCGCGAGCAGCAGCGCGTGCGCCCGGCCGAGACCGCGGCCCGCGCCGGTCACAATGGCCGTCCTGCCGTCCAGCATGCTCATTTCTCTCCCTGATCGGTTACCCTGCGGTCACTGTCGACGGTTGGGCGATGACCACTGCACTGATGACCACTGCACTGACGAGCACTGCGGTGCCGAGCACTCAGCTGCGGACGGCGTCGAAGACCTCCGGCCACATGGCCGGGTCGCTCTCGTAGGTCGCATAGAAGGTGATCCGCGTGGCGACGTCGCCGTACCGTTCCCGCAGGCCCTTACCGACCTCCGCGGGTGAACCGACGACGGAGAACGTCCGAAGGATCTCGTCGTCGATCAGGTCGCCCATCTCCGACCAGCGATTCTGCTTGCTCATGCGGGTCAGTTCGGTCTGCAGGTCGCCCCAGCCGTGCAGCTCCAGGACCCCGCGGTAGGCCGGCGTGGAGGCGTAGAAGGCGATCTGCTTCTTCGTGCCGGCGATGGCGGTGGCAAGCTCGGCCTCATTGCGGCCCACCGTCGCGAACGCCGGGCCGGCCAGGACGAAGTCCGACAGCGTCCGGCCGATCTTCGCCCGGCCCCGCTCCAGGGCCGGAATGGTGACCTCACGCAGGTAGCGCGGCGTCGAGAACGCATGGAAGAACATGCCGTCAGCCACTTCGGCGGCCACCTCGGTCATCAGCTCGCCGACGGCCGCGAGGTACACCGGCGGCGGGCCCCACTCGTGCGCCTCGGGAGAGAAGAACGGCGTCATGAGGGTGTGGGTGTAGAACTCGCCCTCGAACGACAGCGGTGTTGCGTTCTGCCACGTGTCCCAGATGGCACGCATGGCGAGCACGAACTCACGCATCCGGGCTGCCGGCCGCGACCACGGCATCGAGAAGCGCCGCTCGATATGCGGCTTGACCTGGGAACCCAGCCCGAGGACGAACCGCCCCCGGGAGTAGCGGGCAAGATCAAAACCTACGTTCGCCAGCGTCATCGGCGTCCGGGCGAAGGCGATCGCGATGGAGGTCCCGACCGTCAGATCCCGGGTGGCGTCAGCAGCCCGCAACGACAGCAGGAACGGATCGTGTCGTGTCTCGCCCACCCACAGGCCGTCGTACTCCGCGGCCTCGGCTTCCCGCGCGTTGCGATGGACGGCGTCGATGTCCTTTGGAAGCGTCGTATCGATCTTCACAGAGCCTCCCCGGCTGGCCGACAGGCGGCGCGCCGCACCCGGACGCACCCAAGGACATGAAGATGCCTCATCTGTATTGTCTACCTTATTCATAGGCGAGGCGACCAGACCTTCACGACCTGCCCGCCATCCGGACGAAGGGGACCAGCATGCAGGTAGGCCTCTACTTCGACCTCCGCAACCCACCGGACCGCCGCCAGGACCCCACCCGCCTGTACGGGTTCACCCTGGAGATGTGCCAGGAGGCGGAACGACTGGGCGCGGACTCGGTCTGGGTGACCGAACACCATCTGTTCGATGACGGCTACCTCCCGCAACCACTCACCTTCGCGGCAGCCATCGCGGCCTGCACAAGCCGGGTACGCATCGGGACCGGCATCATGATCGCACCGCTGCACGCGGCGGTCGAGATCGCCGAGCAGGCGGCGGTGGTGGACATCATCAGCGGCGGCCGCCTCGACCTCGGCCTGGGCGCCGGCTACCGGATACCCGAGTTCGAGCTGTTCGGCGCCGACCCGGCGAAGCGGTACAGCGCCACCGACGGGCGGGTCCGCGAGCTGCGGCGGATCTGGGCCGACGGTCGGGTGACCCCGCGTCCCGTCCAGGACCGGCTGCCCATCTGGCTCGGGTACCTGGGACCCAAGGGCGCCCGGCGGGCCGGTCTGCTCGGCGAGAACCTGCTGTGCACCTCCGCTTCGAGCGCCGAGCCGTACCGCGAGGCACTCGCGGAGGCCGGACACGACCCCATGATCGCCCGGATGGGCGGCGGCATCCAGGGCTGGGTCAGCGACGACCCGGAACGCGACTGGCCGGTCGTGGGCAAGCATCTCGCCTACCAGCTCGACTCCTACCGCCGGCACATGGTGGCGGGAACCGATGCGCCGACGCCACGGCCGGTCGATCCCGACCGCATCCGGGCCCGCGAGACGTCCAAGAGCTCGCTCGACTACTTCCACTACGGCACGCCCGAGGATGTCGCGAGCAGCATCCGAGTCTCGGTCGGCGACGCGCCGGTTGACACCGTGTACCTGTGGGCCTCCCTCGGCGGGATGCCCGAGGAGCTCGTAGCCCAGCACGTCAACGTCGTGTGCACCCGTCTCGCGCCGCTGCTGCGCGCGGTGGATGCACCTACGCCGCCACCGGCCGGGTAGGCGGCCACCTGAGGACGGATCCCCCACGGGAACGCTGGATTTTCGGGGAAACCCTTTCTTCCACCGGCGCGACAATCGGTGCCGGCCTCAACCGAGCACGTCAAGGACGCTGGCCTCATCGAAATGCTCCAGGACGACCTGGTTGGTCTCCACCAGATGGCGTCGCCAGAAAACCTCCGCCCCGGTGGCGTCACCGGCCGCAATGAGATCGACCAGCCGCCGATGCGCACGCAGGGCGAGATCGTCCTCATGAAACTCCGCCCCGCTACCGGACGGCAGCGTAGCCCGATGCGCCATCGTCACGCCGGTGACCAGATGATGCAACATTCTCGTCAGCACCGCCAGGGTATGGTTACCAGCCAACTCCACCATTGTCTCGTGGAAGTCGGTGTGCGCCGGAATCAGACTCTCCGGACCGGCCAGGCGCTGCTCGTCGGAATCGAGATGCGCCGTAAGCGCCTCGATATCCCGCCGGCGCCGCCGCGCCGCCAGCAGCCGGGCCGCCGGTGGTTCAATCACCGAACGGGCTTCCAGCACGTCGGCAACAGTCACATTGTCGTGTTGGAGGACCAGTCCCACAAAATGCGCCGCCACATCGCCATTTGGAACATGCACCCGCGCCCCGCCGTGCGCACCGCGGCGCACGCCGATCAGACCCTCGGACTCCAACACCCGGAACGCCTCGCGCAGCGTCGGCCGCGAAACATCGAACCGCGCCATCAGGGACGCCTCGTTGGGGAGGCCGTCACCTTCTCGAAGATCACCGCGGATAATCTGCCGACGCAGGGCGGCCGCCACCAGCTCAGCGGTCTTGGGCACCCGGACGTGACCAGTCGCGTCGATGTCGGCGGGTCGTCTGTTCATCAACCCATCGTATAGTTCATTCAGCCATCACCGAAGCATCTTGGGCATAGCCGTCGCGCCGGCGCCGTGGGGTAGCGGCCGGTGTGACCCGTGGGCTGTCCCGGGCCCCACGGCAGCCCGTACCACCGCCGCCCGGCGCGGGCCCCGGGTAGACAAACATGGCGAAGTGCGGTGCACACACCATAGTCTCCTCATCCGCACCCACTGCCCTGCTCCAGCTGCCCTCCTACCTCCGCCGCCGCGGGCAGCACCGACCCGCCAGTTCTTCCTCAGGAGTACGAAATGACCCATATCGATACAGCCATCCTTCTGATTCGCCTCTGCGTGGGTCTCACTCTGATCGCCCACGGATGGAACCATCTGTTCGGCGGTGGCCGGATAGCGGGCGCAGCCGGCTGGTATGGGTCCATGGGCCTGCGCCCGCCGCTCGTGCAGGCCTGGATGTCGGTGCTGTTCGAGTTCGCGGCGGGCATCGGCCTCGCCGCCGGCTTCCTCACGCCGCTGGCCGCGTCAGCCGCCGTCGGCCTCATGGCGGTCGCGGGAGTGGTTGCACACCGGCGGAACGGCTTCTTCGTGTTCCGCGAGGGCTACGAGTACGTCCTGATGATCGCCGTGATCGCGATCGGGATCGCCACCGCAGGCCCGGGCAAAGCCTCGCTCGACCACGCGATCGGCCTGGGCGGAGCCGGCTGGGCCGGCTTCGCGATCTCCACCGGTGTCGGTCTCGCGGGGGCCGCCGCGCTCCTGGCGACCAGCTGGCGGCCACAGCCCGTCAAACAATAAGAGCAGGCTATTGTTACCCCGCGCGCCGGAGCGTCCGGACGTCACGGCGCGTGGATTTCTTCATGTTGTCGACGAAAAATTTCCCAGGTGGCGATACGTACGGATGAGAAGACCGCGGTTGCCCGGCGCCCGGAGGAACCGCGCGCCGGAGCTCCTCCTCAGCGCACTGTTCGGATGGATCCTGCTGTGGGCACTGACAAATCCGCCGGGAACCGCTCCGGATGAGCCGAGCCATTACGCGAAGGTCGTGGCGGCGGGACACGGAGACATAGTCGGTGCCACCGTCCCGTTCGCGGAAATACAGGCGCTGCGAGCATTCAACGAGGATTCGCTCCGCCAGGTCCGTAACGCCTACCGAAGCTTCCTGCTGCCAACCGACCTCCGCGTCACGACGAATCCTCCGTGTACCGCGTTGCACCTGGCTGCGTCGGCGACCTGCCTGCGCCGGCCGGCGGTCGTTCCAAACGGTCGGGTCAACAGCATTGTCGGAGCGTATCCACCCTGGCTGTACATACCCGCGGGAGTACTCACCCGGGCCGCCTGGTCGGTTCAGTCCGGCTACGTCCTGGCGCGCCTGGGGTCCGCCTTCATCTCGGCGGGGTTGCTCGGC
Source organism: Protofrankia sp. Cr1 (assembly GCF_963555865.1). Lineage (NCBI taxonomy): Bacteria > Bacillati > Actinomycetota > Actinomycetes > Frankiales > Frankiaceae > Protofrankia > Protofrankia sp. Cr1. Next base: position 3,979 of record NZ_CAUVXO010000030.1, on the reverse strand, counting down.
GCCGGCCTGTGGCTTCTGCTGGGCGGGCAACCGCCGGACCGGATACGCAGTCAACGGCCCCTGCTGCTGGCCGGCTTCGCGGTCGCGGTCACCCCGATGGTGCTCTTCCTCAGTTCGCAGGCGGGTACCAGCGGCGCAGAGGTCACCGGGGCGATCGCGTCCATCGCGGCGGTGCTGCGCCTGTCCCGTGCCCAACAGCCCACGGCCCGAACCTGGTTGGTCGCCGGCGCCGTCCTGGCCACCACCGCGCTGAGCCGTCCGCTTGCTCCGCTGTGGGTGGCTTTCGCGATCACGATCGGGATCGGCCGTCTCGGCGGACCCGCGGTGCTGATGCGAGTACGCGGGGCTGGCCGACCCGCGGCCGCGGCGGTGACGGTCGTCGGGGCGGGGATCGCCGCAACGGTGCTCTGGACGCAGGCTCTGTCGCTGCGGACCCCGGTTCTGTGGGGCCGTCTCGGCCACGGTCTCGCGGTCGCGATCGGCCTCGCCCCACAGTCCGCGCGCCAGGCCGTCGGGGTTTTCGGCTGGCAGTCGATCCCCATCCCGGGCGCCGTGTACTGGCTGTGGGGGCTACTGGCAGCAGGGCTCTTCCTCGCCGCGTTCGCGCTCGGCGGTCGGCGCGATCGCGCGCTGCTTGCGGGCAGCCTCACGGTGGTCGTGGCCGGCTACGAACTGCTCGCCGCGGCCGTGTTCATCCAGAACGGCTTCGGCATGCAGGGCCGCTATATTCTACCCGCGCTGGTGATGCTGCCCCTGCTGTCGGTGGAGGTGCTCGCCGACCGACTGCCCGCGCGCCTGAGCGGGCATGCGGCCACGGTGGCTACCGGCGTCATCGCCATGACCGCGGTCAGCCAGTTTGTCGCATGGGTCGCCAACAGCCGTCGGTACGCGGTCGGCGTGGACGGACCGCTGTGGTTCGTATCGGGCTCGGCGTGGTCGCCATCGGGCGGCTGGCTTGTATGGCTGGTCCTGGCCTGCCTGCCGGTCATGATGACCTTTGCCGCGGCCCGGTCATCCGCCGCTGTGCGGCCCGACCGACCGCACAGTCCGGGTGCCCACCGCCACGCCGCGACCGATGATGGCGACGATGCCGAGAACCGAACGACGCAGCCGACGCCACCGGGCAATCCAGGTGGCATGCTGCACTTGGACAACTCGGCGTAGAAAAGATCGCGGAGGGGGCGCCGTGGCTGTTGCGCCAGAGGCCAGCCGCATCGTGGCCAGCCGGTACCGGCTCATCGAACGGCTCGGCACCGGCGGAATGGGCACGGTCTGGCGCGCCTTTGACGAGGTGCTGCTGACCGAGGCGGCCCTCAAGGAGGTCGACCTCGGCGGTGATCTTGATCCGTTCGAGCGGGCCGACCGGGTTGAAAGGGCCTTGCGAGAGGCCCGGCATGCCGCGCGGCTGCGGGGCCATCCACACGTGGTGACCATCCTCGACGTGGTTGTCGAGGATGGTCTGCCGTGGATCGTCATGGAGCTGGTGCCGTCGCAGTCGCTGTTCCAGCTGGTTCGCGATCACGGCCCGCTCCCCGTCGCCGAGGTGGCCCGCATCGGCATCGGGATCGGCGACGCCCTGTCCGCCGCGCATGCGTTCGGGATTCTGCACCGCGATGTGAAGCCCTCGAACGTGCTGATCGGAACGGGCGGCCGGGTGGTCCTGACCGACTTCGGCATCGCGACCCGTGACAGCGACTCCGCGCTCACCGTCACCGGAGTGCTCGGAACACCGTCGTACATGTCGCCGGAGCGGTTGAACGGCGATCTGGCGACACCCGAGGCGGACCTGTTCGGCCTCGGCGCGACCCTCTACTTCGCCGTGGAGGGGAAGCCGCCGTTCTACCGGGAGACCTTTGCCGCGATGGTGGCGGCGATCCTGTTCCAGCCCCCGTCGCCGACCGACCGGGCGGGCCCGCTGGCCGACGTCCTCGCCGGTCTGCTGGACAAGGATCCGCGTACCCGGCTGACGTCCCGCCAGACCCGCGGACTCCTGATCGACATCGCGACGGCACGGCCACCGGTCGGCGCGCCGCCCCCAG
>NZ_CAUVXO010000030.1:0-1228 GCF_963555865.1 Protofrankia sp. Cr1 | reverse complement strand
CCCCGCTGATCCGGCCGACCGACCCGTCGACCGGCCGGCCGATGAACGCGATGTACTCGCGCCGCCGTCCAACCTGACCGCCACGCAGGAAGACGGCGCGGTAGTCCTGCGATGGAGCCCGCCGGAGTCGTCCGGCCCGGTGTCCTTCCGCGTCCTGCGGGTGGTGACGGACCCGGCCGCTCCGGGCGGGCGCTTCGAACGCAGCCTCGGCACGACCGGCTCGACCGAGCTGTCCGACGCGGGCGTCCCGCACGGCGTGACACTCTGGCACGAGGTGATGTCGGCGGCCGGCGGCCGACGCTCTGCGCCGGCCCGCACCCCGCCACTGATGATTGCTCCGGAGGTCACCGAGCTGCGTGCCCGGATGGACGGCGACGGCGTCGCCCTGTCCTGGACCCTCACAGCGGGATACGACGATGTGCTGGTCGAACGGGCCTTTGACGAGTCGTCGTCGTTTCACGGCGCCACCCGTCGGGTTCGCGCCGCCGGTGGCGGCCATGTCGACCGTGACGTGCAGACCGGGGCCACCTACCGCTATCGGGTCCGGGTGTCCTACCCGGACCCGCTCGGGGCGCTGGCCCACACCGCGGGCGTGGATGTGGTCCTGAAAGTGATCGCCAGACCGCGTCCGGTGCTGGACCTTGAAGCGGACAGTGACGGCGCGATGACAACCCTGCGGTGGACGACTGTCCCCGGCGCCCTGGTGCGGATCTACGCCACCGAGGCGTCCGCGGACTTATCCGGGCACCCGCTGAACCAGCCGCCCGACAGTGACCTCTGCGCGACTGATCCGTTCCTCGCGACGGGCCCGTTCGGCCCGGTCGACCAGGAGCTGCCCGTGGACTCGTTGGACGGGCGTGAACACCTGGTCGGCTCGAGCCGGCGCGGACGTCTCACCGTGACCGCCGCCGGCAGGCCGGTCGTGTACACCCCGGTCAGCATCGCTGGGAACCGGGCGGTGCTTGGCCGTTCGACCCGCCACCTACCCGTCGAAGGCATCCATGGGTTGCAGGCCGTCGACCGTGGCAACAAGATCGTCCTGACGTTCCAGATGCCACCTGGGATCACCGAAGCCCGCGTGCTGTGGCGCCATGACACGATGCCGACCGGGCCGGACGATCCAGCCGCCCAGAGCGCAAAGGTCACCAACGCGAGTCTGGAGATCAGAGGTGGCTGGCACCTGGGCGCACCTGAGCCCGGGCTCACCTACCACTTCGCCGTGTATCCG
>NZ_CAUVXO010000029.1:13547-27440 GCF_963555865.1 Protofrankia sp. Cr1 | reverse complement strand
GGCGTGGACCGCCCGTCCCGGCGGGACGAGGACCCCCGGCGCCGGCGGGACGAGGACCCCCGGCGCCGGCGGGACGAGGGCCCCCGGCTCCGGCGGGACGAGGACCACCTGGACGTGAACCGGCCTGGCGCGGCGGCGGACCGGCGGGTGGACCGCTGGCGGCCGCGGGGCCGGACGGCGCCTGCCGTGGCTGCGAGCTGGGCGTCGTGTACGGGTTGTTACCAGGACCGGCCGGGCGCGGCCCGGGGCGCGGCCCGGGGGCCGGACGACCGGACGGACCCTTCACCGGCGGGATCTCCACCGACGGGCTCGGCGACGGCGTGTCTGCTGCCGGCATGCTGGGCGCGGACGTCGGCGCACTAGACCCGGGCGTCGGCACGCTGGGCGCGGGCGCGCTGGCCGCAGGCCCAGGTCGCGCCTGGACGCTGGGCGCGGCCGGGCGAGGGCGCGACGGCGGCGGAGTCACGGAGGGTGCGGGAGCGGCGCTCGGAGTGACCTCCGGAGCCGATGCGGCCGCGGGGAGGTCCGCCGCCGGCCTGTTGGGGGCTGGGCTGTCCGGCACCTGCGGTGCGGCGGGGCCTGGCTGGGCCGGGCCGGGCGCGCTTACCCCGACACCGGGGGCCTGCGGGCGGACCGGGGCACCGGGGGCACCCGGGCGGCCGGGAAGCCGCGGACCGGGACGGGGTGGTACCGGTCCCGGACGGGCTCCGGTACCGGGCCTGACTCCGTTGCCCTGGGAGCTGCCGTTGCCCTGCGGGCTGCCCTGCGGGTTGCCCTGGGAGCTGACATTGCCCTGGGGTGTACCACCGCGGGCGGACGACCGCTGCGTTGCCGCGCCTTCGGCCGGGAACGATTCCTTGAGCTTTCGAACGACGGGTGCCTCGACTGTGGACGAAGCCGACTTCACGAACTCGCCGAGATCCTTCAGTTTGGCGAGCACGGTCTTGCTGTCGACTCCGAGCTCCTTGGCGAGCTCGTGTACGCGGGCCTTTCCTACCACGGTGCTCCTTCTTTCGGCCCGCGGTCCGCCCGCGTGACCCTCGTTACCTGCTGGTCGTGATCATGGCTGCGTGCTCATCGCGCGGTCATCGCTGTCTCGACCTGCTTCCGTGTCGACATCTGGTGATGTCGTCCGATCTTCCGTGAACTCCACGCCGGTGCGCAATCACGTGCCGTTCAACATCATCTACCGCTCAACAAGGTGTGCCCTGACGCGTCCAAGCCCGAGTGGCCCTGGAACGCGCAGCGCCCGCGGGAACGCCTTGCGACGCTCCGCGAGATCAAGGCAGACCAGATCGGGATGCAGGTGTGCTCCCCGCCCTGGCATACGACGGCGAACATCGGGTGTGAGCTCGCCACCAACTGCCACCATACGCACCAAGTCGGTCCGCACCGCCCGGGTACGACACCCTACGCAGGTGCGGACCGGCTCCGCACGGCACGCCATCGCCAGTCTATCCCGTTGCGCCCGCGGAGCGGTTGCCGGCAGCCGGGGATCTACGGGCCGCGGCCGGGGCCACGACCCGCCTGGGAGACGATTCGGGACGTTCCCTCGACACCGGGTCACCGCTGCCTTCCGTAGCGCTTCTTTCCGTATCCGAATGGATGTCGATGCGCCAGCCGGTGAGACGGGCGGCCAGCCGGGCATTCTGCCCTTCCCGGCCAATGGCGAGCGACAGCTGGTAATCCGGTACGACCACCCGGGCCGAGCGGCCGGCCTCATCGGTGACCTCGACCCGTGCGACCCGTGCCGGCGACAGCGCGTTACCCACGAACGCGGCCGGTTCGGCGGACCAGTCGACGATATCGATCTTCTCGCCACGCAGCTCAGCCATGACGGCACGGACCCGGCTGCCCATCGGACCGATACACGCGCCCTTCGGGTTCACTCCGGGGACGGTCGACCGAACTGCGATCTTGCTGCGGTGTCCCGCCTCCCGGGCGATCGCGACGATCTCCACCGTGCCGTCCGCGACCTCCGGGACCTCCAGGCGGAACAACCCCTTGACCAGCTCCGGGTGGGTCCGAGACAACGTCACCGCGGGACCGTGCGCACCGCGCACGACGCTCACGACATAGCACTTGACGCGGTCCCCGTGTTCGAAACGCTCGCCGGGGACCTGCTCAGCCGGCGCGAGCACACCCTCAATCGTGCCGAGATCCACCAGCACGACCTTGGAACCGGCTCGCTGCTCGTGATGCTGGACGACGCCGGAGACGACATCATGCTCACGGTCTGCATATTGTCCGTAGGTGACTTCCTGCTGCGCCTCGCGTAGCCGCTGCATGATCACCTGCTTGGCGGTCATCGTCGCGATCCGGCCGAAGTCCTCGGGCGTGTCCTCCCACTCGCGGGTCAGCCCGTCCAGGGACGTCTCACGGGCATAGACCGCGACATTGCCTGACGTCCGGTCGACGACCACCCGGGCGTCCTGTGCCGCGCCGCCGGTGTGCCGGTAGGCCGTCAGCAACGCGGTCTCGATCGCCTCCACCAGGGTGTCAAAGGAGATGTCCTTCTCGCGTTCGATCCCACGCAGCGCCGCCACGTCGAGCTTCATCGCTCCGCCTCCCCCTGGGCGTCCGCCCCGGTCCCAGAATCGTCACCGGTCCCAGAATCCTCACCGGTCGCAGAATCGTCCCCGGTCGCACGGAACTCCACCTGCACAACGGCCCGGGCGACATCCGCGAAGGATATCCGCCGTACCGCACCTGCCGACCCACTCTGATCATCCACCGCGAGCTCCGCCGAGTCGGGCCCGCTGGCGCGGACCCGGCCGATCAGCTGCCTACCGTCACGGGTGTGCACCGAAACCAGCCGTCCCCGGGCGCGCCGCCAGTGCCGTGCCGCGACCAGCGGGCGGTCCACCCCCGGCGAGCTGACCTCAAGCACGTACGGGCCCGACACAGGTGCGCCGTCGCCGTCGACCGCGTCGAGAACAGCGGAGACGGCCCGGCTGGCCTCGGCGACCGCGTCCAGATCGATACCGTCGTCGCGGTCCACCACCACCCGCACGACGCTGCGGGAACCCGCCCGGGTGACCGCGACGTCCTCCAGGTCGAACCCATGAGCCGCCAGCTCCGGGGTGAGCAGGCGGACCAGGTGGGCGCGGCCTCGCCCGCCGCCGGCATGGGTTGCGGCCACGGCGTCGCCCACGTCGACCCGCTCCTCTCCGTCGCCACACACTGGCGTTCATCGCCACGCACCGGCGTGACGTCCTCTCGAGATCCTCAGCCTACGTCGGTCGCCGCCCGAGGCTCATCCGGGTCCGCCCGCGGGCACGGCCGGCGTGCAGGCAGCACGCTGCCCGCCAACCTGTGCCAAGCTGCTGGGCCGTGAGCTCGATGATTCCCGCTCAGGGGTCCTCCAGACGGGTCGTGCTCGGCGCACTGCCACTGGCTGCGGCCAGCGCCCTCGTCGGATGCAGCTGGACACGAGCGGCCCGGGAACACACTGCCACCCCGGCGGCGGCCACCGCCGACGACCTTCTGCGCGGAGCCGCGCTCAGGTCTGAACACGCGCTGCTCGTCGCGTACGACCGCGCGATCGCCGCGTATCCCTCGATTGCGGCGACATTGCGCGCGGTGCGTGCCCACCATGCCGAGCATGTCAGTCGCCTGGTGCCGGCCACACCCGCGACCGCGGCCACACCTACCACCACACCTGCCACCACACCTGCAACGACGGCCACAGCCGCCACCGGGGCCGCGCAGGCTAGTGTGGCGGGGTTACTGACGCTGGAGCGCGCGGCCGCGACAGCACTGCGGACCCAGTGCCTGGCCGCCTCGGCGAGCCTGGCGCCGCTGCTGGCCAGCATTCATGCGGCTGAGACCGCACATGCGGACCTGCTCGCCCCGCTGGTCGGCTGACCGGGTGCCGGCACAGGAGCACCTACCGCCCGACTCCGCCGCCGTCCAGACGCTGTCAAACCTGCTCGCCATGGAACACGCCGCCGTCTATGTCACCGCCGCGGCCGGCGGTGAGCTGGCCGCACTGCGGCCGGCGGCGGAGTCGACCCGGGTCCTGGCCCAGAATGCGTTCACCGCCCATCGGGAGCTGCGTGACCGACTGGTGGCCGAGATCCTCGACCGGGGCGGCAGCGCGCCAGCGGCCCAGGCCGCGTACCGGCTGCCGCCGGTATCCACCGACCTGGCCGGCGTGCTCCTGCTGCTGGCCGACATCGAGGACCGTTGTTCGGCCGCCGCCTACGACGCGATCGGCGACCTGACGGGCGAGGGACGCGCGCTGGTGACCGACGCTTTGGCCGGGATGGCGGTGCGCGGCCAGCAGGCCCGGATCGCGGCAGGCCAGCCCCCTGACCAGGCCATCCGGGCGCTACCCGGCGCGTGAGAACGGCCGTCGGCGACCGGCCGCCCAACCGTCCAGGACGCCCAGCAGCCGCCCGAGCCGCCCGATCACCGCGTCGGCCCGGCCGTCACAGGATTCCCCCGGCACCCCGGATCGGGGACCGGCGCCGTCGGAGAGCAGCACGGTGCGCATGCCGACGCCACGGGCCCCGGCTATGTCGCTCGCCGGACGGTCGCCGACAAATACCGCCGCACCCGGGTCACGCACGCCGAGCGAGGCGAGCGCGGCGTGGAACGCGTCCGGATGCGGCTTGGAAAACGGCAGGTCGTTGGTGTACACCCGGGCGTCGAACAGGTCCAGGATGCCGTCTCGGGCAAGCCATCGCGAGTGCCATGAGCGAGGCCAGTGCGTGTTGGTCAGCAACCCGATCCGCAACCCCCGGGTCCGCACCAGGTGCAGCGCCAGCAGCGCGTCCGGGTCGCACACCGTGTGGGGAGTCCAGGCACACAGGTCATGCCGGGCCGCTACCCGGTGCACGGCACCGGCCACGTCGAGCCCCACCGCCACCGACGCCACCGCGAGCAGTTCGGTGACCGTCCCGCTGCGGCCCGATGCGCCGGTCGTGGCCCACCACCGCTGTTCGGAGCCCTCCAGCGCCCGGGTCAGCTCCCGCGCGTCCCCCGGGGCGAGGTCGAGCGCAACCATTCGCCAGAGGTCCAACAGGTCCACGTCGTGGAAGGGGGTCAGGGTACCGCCCCAGTCGAAGACCACCGCCTCAACGACAGGAGGCTCCCCACCGATCACCGGGCGACCCACGCGTCCCGGTCCCGACCGAGCTCACAGACGATGGGCGGCAGGTGCCCGCTGGCGACATCCGCGAGCGTGACCTCCTCAAGGACCCGGCGCAGGCTGACCCGCACCGCGATCCACACATCCTGAAGGTGCTTGGCGGCGCCCTCGTAGGCCGCCTCCTCCGGTCTGCGGCCCCGGACGCTGGCCAACGGACCGTCGGTGGCACGGATCACCATCGCAATGGTGATCTCGCCCGCCGGTCGACAGAGCCGGTAACCACCTTCGGCGCCACGCCTGCTCACCACCAGGCCACTCCGGCGAAGATCGGTGAGGATGTTCTCCAGAAACCGCAGCGGCAGGTCCTGCGCGGTCGCCAGGCTCTCACCCTTCACGAGCTCACCGTCGGAGGCTGCCAGCGTCAGCAATGCGCGCAGGGCATAGTCGGCTCGTGCGGAGATCTGCATATCTCCATCTTGCCGGTCATGGTCGTAGCGCGCCCCACACGGGTAGCGCCGGTCGACCTCAGCTCGACTGTTCAGGCAGGAGCCCGCGGCGGGCGCGCATCCGGCGGTCCACGGTGTTGAACGCGGCATCCACCAGGACCCCGATCGCGAAAATCGTCAACATGGACGCGATCACACCGGTCGCATCCAGGAACTGGCGGCTGTTCTCCAGATCCGAGCCGATGGACGGGTGACCGGGCACGATAACCAGCAGTTCACCCGCCATCAGGCTCCGCCAGGCGAACGCCCAGCCCTGTTTGAGCCCGGCCACCACCGACGGCAGAGCCGCCGGTGCCACCACGAATCGGTACAGTTTCAGGCCTCGCGCGCCCATGGACCGCCCGAGCCTGGTCAGCAGCGGCGGGACATAGTCGATACCGCTGATGACACCGTTGGCGACCGACGGCGCCGCACCGAGTACGACGACGAACAGAATCGCCCCTTCGGTGAGCCTGAACAGCAGGATCGCCAGTGGAAACCAGACGATGGAGGGCATCGTCTGCAACGCTGTGATGAACGAGCCGACCGCGGTCCGCAGCAGGGCGAACCGGGACACGGCCAGACCGACGACGGTGCCGATCACGACCGCCAGAGCATACCCGACGAAAGCACGCTGCATGGTACGGGCGAAGGCGGACCAGAAGTCCCCACTCACCACCCGGTGGCCGAGCTCGGGCAACGCCTCGTCCGGGCCGGGTAGGACATAGGACGGCTTCCAGCCGATCCACACCACGATCTGCCACGCCAGCAGAAAGATCGCAACAGCGCCCAGCTTCGGCCAGGTCGCCGACCACATCCGCAGTGCGAGCGGGCGCCCGGGCGCCGCCGCGGTCTCCAGGGCGTCGAGCCCGGCAAGAGCCGCGTCGGTCGATGTGGTCGTCGCCGGCCCGCGCAGCGTATCGGGTCCGATGGTCGTATCAGCGGCCATGACGACTCACCTCCGCACGCAACCGAGCGGTGATCGTCGCGGCGAGCGCGGCCACATCCGGTTCGTCGATGCGGCGCGGGCGGTCGATCCCGACGTCGAAGATCTCAGCCACCCGCCCCGGCCGGCTCGACAGCAACACGATGCGATCCCCCAGCCGCACCGCCTCACGCACGTCGTGGGTGACGAACAGGACGGTGACCCCGGTTTCGCGCCAGATCCGCTCCAGCTCGTCATGCAGCAGGTCCCGCGTCATCGCATCGAGCGCGCCGAAGGGCTCGTCCATACACAGGATGTCGGCCTCCTGCGCGAACGCTCTGGCCAGGCTGACCCGCTGGCGCATGCCACCGGAAAGTTCGTGCGGCCGCTTGTCGGCAAGACCGGCCAGGCGAACCATCGTGAGGAGCTCCTCGACCCGGACCCGGCGATCCGCGCCGGGGACACCCCTGATCTTCATCGGCAACGCGATGTTGCCCCCGGCGGTGAGCCACGGCAACAGGGCCGAATCCTGGAACATCAGGCCGACCCTGCGCCCACCGACGTCGACCATGCCAGAAGTTGGTCGATCGATGCCGGCAAGAATGCCCAGCAGCGTCGACTTCCCACAGCCGGACGCGCCCAGCAGGCAGACGAACTCCCCCGGGCGCACATCAAGGGAAACGTTGTCCAGCGCCTGGACCCGGTGCGGGCCGGACCCGAAGGTCCGGCTCACACCGGCGATCCGTACCGCGCTCGTGTCGATGACGGCGGTCACGAAATCCTCTCCTCTGCTGACGGGCCAAAGGCGGCGCGATCATGGTTTTTCGCGCCGCCGGAGGCCGAGATCCCCAGGTCGCGCTCTGGTCGATCCACGGCTACTTCGCTGCGACAGCCGGTTTGCCCTGTGCGGTCAGCACCGCGTTCAGGGTCGCCAGATCGAAGATCCCGTCGAGGTTGGCCTTGGTGATCAGGCCGAGCATCTGGGCATGATCGGCCGACGTGACCACTGAGGACGCGATCGGGTCGGGAGTGAATGTCAGTCGCTTCCATGCCGGCGCGATCACGGCGTCCGCCAGGGGCTTGCCGGACAGCTTCGCCAGCCCCTGGTTGGTGACCTGCTGAGCCTTGGCTGGGTCCGCGCCCAGCGCATTGATCGAGGCGACGTTCGCCGCCACCAGCCGCTTGACGATCTCCGGGTTGCGCGCCGCGTAATCGGTACGCACGACCAGCACGGTGGTGGTGAACCTGCCGTCGGGCCACTGCGAGGCTTCGTCCACCAGCAGCTTCCCGCCATCGGCGACCATCCGGGACGCGGTGGGTTCGGGCACCCAGGCACCGTCTATCGCGCCGGACTTGAAGGCGTCCACCGTCACCGCGTTGTCCTGCGGACGGACCTGAACGTCGCCGCCGCCGTTCTTGTCGGTGGCCAGGCCATGCTGCTTGAGGTAATACCGCAGCGCGACATCCTGGGTGTTGGCGAGACCGGGAGTCGCGATCGTCTTGCCGCGCAGCTGATCGACCGAGATGATGTCGCTCTTCACCACGAGGCCGGCCCCACCGGATGTCACGCCCGAGATGATGCGCAGCGCTGCACCCTTGGATTTGACAAAGGCGTTGACCGCGGGGTTGGGCCCGATGTAGCCGGCGTCGAGGGCGCCGGACAGGATCGCCTCGGCCTCCTGGGTACCCGAGTTGAACGTCGAGGTCGCAATCTTCACGCCCGGGCCGAGCGTGGCCGCGAAGATCCCCTGGTCAAGACCGTAGATAGCTGGTGCGTGGGTGAGGTTCGGAAAGTAACCGAGCCGCAGTGTCCCCGTCGGACCGGCAGTCGAGCTGGTCGCCGAACTCCCGGCCGACACGGTGTTGCCGTCTCCCCCGCTCGAGCAGGCCGTTGCCGCCAACGCCAACGCGCCGGCCGCGAGCAGTGGCGTGATCCGACGCCACAGCCTCCTCGATGACATGTGCCTTCCCCCCAGCTGTGGTGTCTCACCGCAACGACGCCCCACGGCGCCATGCAAACCGATCGAAGTGGTCGGAAAACTGAGCATGGCAGAGGAAGGCCCCGGGCGCCATCCCCACCCGGGTACGGACGGATCAGAACAGGATCGACGCGAAGGTACCGACCCGGTAGAAGCCGATCCGGTCATAGGCCTGGCGCGCGGGATGGTTGAACTCGTTGACATAGAGACTGACCACGGGTGCGAGAGTCGCCTGCGCGATCGCCACCACGCTCGCGGTGCCGGCCGCCCCCAGGCCCCTGCCCCGTAGCTCCGGGGCCACCCAGACCCCCTGGATCTGACAGACGTCTCCAGCCACCGCGCCGATCTCGGCCTTGAACACGACCCGCCCGTCTTCGATCCGGGCAAAGGAACGACGCCGGCTGACGAACTCGGCAATCCGGGCCCGATAGAGCGCCCCACCATCGGCGAGCACCGGAGACACCCCGATCTCCTCGGTGAACATCGCCACGCACGCCGGCAGCAGGAGATCCAACTCGTCGGGACGGACGTGACGCACGGCGGGGTCGGGAGCCACCGCGGGAGGCTCGGAGATCGCCAACAGCGGTTGGTCCGCCCTGACCTCACGGGCGGGTCCCCATACCGGTTCCAGATGCCGCCACATGACCTGCACCGCATCTGCCACGCCGACGATCGAGGAACATCGACGGCCCTGACGGCGGGCCCGCTCGGCGAACGCCTTCGCCGAAGCCGGACCCGCCGCGACAGGCCAGAGGTTCGCGCCCGAGTAGCACACGGCGGCAAGGCGGCCGTCCACCAGATGGCCCCACATCTGCGCGCCCAACCGCCACGGGGCGAGTCCGCATGTCTCCACCCGGGACGCGACGAACACGTCTGCGATCGGGTTACGCGCGAGCAGCTCCCGAACCGCAGGCAGATCGTGGTCGTCAAGCAGGCGGGTGGGGGCGGAGCGAAGCGGAAGGCCCATGGTCACAAACGCCGAAAGTTACCCGACCGACACCGAAGGCTCGCCGGGTGTCGCCCCGTCGACCTCCATCTGCTCGGCCAGCCGCATGGCCTCCTCGATCAGCGTCTCGACGATCTGCGCCTCGGCCACGGTCTTGACAACCTCACCCCGGACGAAGATCTGACCCTTGCCGTTGCCGGAGGCCACCCCGAGATCGGCCTCGCGCGCCTCGCCCGGCCCGTTCACCACGCAGCCCATGACGGCGACCCGAAGTGGCACCGTCATTCCCTCCAGGCCGGCGGTGACTTCTTCCGCCAGCTTGTAGACGTCGACCTGGGCCCGACCACAGGACGGACACGAAACGATCTCCAGGGTACGCTGACGCATCCCCAGGGACGCGAGAATGCCGATACCGACCTTGACCTCTTCGACGGGGGGCGCCGACAGCGACACCCGCAAGGTGTCACCGATGCCCTGCGCCAACAACGCGCCGAAGGCCACGGCCGACTTGACGGTGCCCTGGAAGGCCGGACCCGCCTCGGTGACTCCCAGATGCAGCGGGTAGTCACAACGTTGCGCGAGCAACCGGTAGGCCTGGATCATCACGACCGGGTCGTGGTGCTTCACGGAGATCTTGATGTCGGTGAAGCCGTGCTCCTCGAACAGGGAGCACTCCCACAGCGCCGACTCCACCAACGCCTCCGGGGTCGCCCGGCCGTACTTGGCCAGCAGGCGCTTGTCCAACGACCCCGCGTTCACCCCGATCCGGATGGGCGTGGCCGCGGCGCCGGCAGCGCGAGCGATCTCCCCGACCTTGTCGTCGAACGCCTTGATGTTCCCGGGGTTGACCCGGACCGCGGCACAGCCCGCGTCGATCGCGGCGAAGACGTACTTCGGCTGGAAGTGGATGTCTGCGATCACCGGGATCGGCGACTTCTTCGCGATGGCGGCCAGCGCGTCCGCATCGTCCTGGCTGGGGACGGCCACCCGCACGATCTGGCAGCCGGCAGCGGTGAGCTCCGCGATCTGCTGCAGGGTGGCGTTGACATCCGAGGTGAGTGTCGTGGTCATGGACTGGACGGAGACCGGCGCGTCCCCGCCGACCGGCACCGTGCCGACCTGGATCTGCCTGCTATGACGCCGGGTGGCGAGCGGGAGTGCCGGCGCCTCGGGCATGCCGAGAGTTACTGTCACGATGTCCTCACTGGCGTGTCAATGGTCGGAAGCTGATCGGAAGCTGGGCAAAAGACTGGCCCGCAAAGCGCTCTAAGCCCGCCGAGCCAGCGGCGATGCGGTCTCGCTGACAGCAGACCACCATCTAGCTCCTCCTCCGCCGCACAAGAGCGGGAGGCTAGTTGAAACTGATCGGATTGACGATGTCGGCGGATAGAATGATCAGACTCAGGATGACGAAGAACGCGACCATCGCGTATGCCGCGGGCAGGAGTTTCACGAGGTCGACCCGTTTGACCGGTCCCCGATAGCCGGTCAACCGACGCGCCCCGTGCCGGGCCTGCTCGAAGCCGAGAACCGCCAGGTGCCCGCCATCGAGTGGGAACAGCGGCAGCAGGTTGAACAGGCCGACCGCCAGGTTGACCCCCGCCACCAGCACGAGGAAGTCACCGATGCGCTGGCCGATGGACACGTCCTGCGCCGACAGCAGCTCACCACCGGCCCGTGCCGCGCCGACCACACCGACCAGACCGTTGGCGTTCCGGTCCTTGCCGAAGAGGTTGGTGAGGTCACCGAGTCGGTGGACCAGGGTGTCGTACATCCCGGTGACTCCGCTGCCAAGGATGCGCACGGTCCTCGGGACGGCCGAGATCGGGTTGTACCGCACAACGTCGTAGCCCTGTGCGATGCCGATCGCCCCGACCTGATCGTCGCCAGCCAACCCGGTCTGACGGTCCCGACGGACCGAGACCAGATCAGGTCGTAGCGTCACGTCCCGTCCGTCCCGGTTGACCACGAGCGTCGCAGGTCCCGGGCCATGATCACGAATGAGACGGGTGAACTGGCTCCAGTCACCAATCGTCGTGCCGTCGAAACTCACGACCCGATCGCCCACGCGCACACCCGCGAGCTCAGCCGGACCCACCGCCGCCTGCGGGGCACACTGCCCGGCCACCGGCACGCAGACCGTCCGGCCGACCTTGTTCGCGCTGGGATGCGACGTCCCGAGAAGCAGCAGCACGCTGTAGATCAGGACAATGGCGATGACGAAGTGCATGAACGACCCGGCCGCGAGCACGACCGCCCGCTGGTGGGCCGGCCGGGCATGGAACGCCCGGTCGGCGTCAGCCGGATCGATCTCCTCGAGCGGGGTCATCCCCTCGATCTTGACGAATCCCCCGGCCGGAATCGCCTTGATCCCGTACTCGGTTTCGCCCCGGGTGCGCGACCACAGCGTCGGGCCGAATCCGACGAAGAATTTCGAGGCCTTCATACCGTAGTGACGTGCCGTCATAAAGTGACCGGCCTCGTGCAGGACGATGGAGACGATCAGAGCCAAGGCGAACGCGACGATGCCAATCGCGTTGGTCATGGTGCGGTCACACCCCGATCACAGCGCTGGAGAATGTCGCATTGTACCTCAGCGTCACGAAGGAATCACTGTCCGATCGAATCCTTGATCGATGAGAGCACGCACCTGTTCGCGCGCCTCCTGCTCAGTGCTCAACACCTCGTCCAGGCTCGGACGTTGCGTCACCGTGTGCGACATGACCACCTCGGCCACAACATCGACGATGCGCACGAACGGCAGGCGATGCCCGAGGAAGGCCGCCACGGCCTCCTCGTTGGCGGCGTTGAAGACGGCGGGCGCGGTCCCGCCGCGGCGCCCGGTCTCCCGGGCGAGATCCACCGCCGGAAACGCGACCGTGTCCAGGGGCTCGAAGGTCAACGACTGGGCCCGCCGCCAGTCCATCGGGGCCTGTGCATCGGCTACCCGATCGGGCCACCCCAGGGCCAAGGCGATGGGCAGGCGCATGTCGGGCGGGGAGACCTGCGCCAACGTTGACCCGTCGACGAACTCGACCATCGAGTGCACCAACGACTGCGGATGGACGACGACGTCGATGTCGTCATAGGGCACTCCGAAGAACAGATGCGCCTCGATCAGCTCGAGGCCCTTGTTCATCAGGGTTGCCGAGTTGATCGTGACGAGCGGCCCCATGTCCCAGGTGGGGTGCGCCAACGCCTGCTGCGTGCTCACCTGGCCCAGCTCGGCGCGGGAGCGGCCCCGAAACGGCCCGCCGCTGGCGGTGAGGACGAGCTTGCGCACCTCCGCGGCCCGGCCGCCGCGCAGGCACTGGGCCAGCGCCGAATGCTCGGAGTCCACCGGAACGAGCCGGGAAGGATCGCCGTCCAGCGCGTCAAGGACGAGCGGACCACCGGCGACCAGCGACTCCTTGTTGGCAAGTGCCACCGTGCGACCGGCCCGCAACGCGGCCAGCGTGGGTGCGAGGCCCACCGAACCGGTGATGCCGTTGAGGACGACATCGCACGGCCACGCGGCGATCTCCGTAGCCCCGTCCGGTCCGGTCAAGATCTTCGGGATGGCGTACTCGCCCTTGCGAAAGCCCCGCCGGGACGCCTCCGCGTAGAAGGCGAGCTGTAGATCCTGCGCGGCGCAGGCACGGGCTACCCCAACGGCCTCGACACCCAGGTCAAGAGCCTGGGCAGCCAGCAGGTCGACCCTTGCCCCGCCGCCGGTCAGCGCGACCACGCGGAACCGGTCGGGATTGCGTTTCACCACATCAATGGCCTGGGTTCCTATCGAACCAGTCGAACCAAGCAGGACTACCTCGCGCGGCAGCGATGTCTCGACCACGTCGACCATTGTCGCAGGCGCCCGGAGGGCACGCCCACACCTGTTCGCCAGCCGACACCCGACCCCGCCTGGGCAGGACTCCTACGCCCGAAACGGGACGGTGGTCATCAATAAAGTGTTGTTTAGCACAATTTCACCGCGTGCACAGGGCGCCCGCCTTTGCACATGCAAAGTGTCATCGCACTGGTACGCACCGTCGTCGCACCTTCCCGGAAAACAGCTAACCCGGTTGGCTGAGGTTCATCGACGCTGAGGTTCATCCACAGCGAAGGCCCTGACCCCAGGAGGCCGCGAGTGCCACCCGCCGACCGCACGTATCCCGTCCGCCACCATCGCCTGGACCAGCACCTGGATCTCCACCTGGACCATCGCCGAGGCCGCATCCCACCCGTGCGGCACACGGCCACCCGCACCCGACGCTTCCACGTGTACGACCGCGACGGCGAGGTGGTCGCTTCCTTCGACGACTGGGACACCGCGCACGCATGGGCGCACGAGCAGGCCACCGACCCGGCCACCCGGGCCCCTCTCGACGTCGACGACCGCCCGAACCGCATCACCCGACGGGTCCATCCGCGCGGGTGTGAATTCATCGCCTGGGAGCCCGTGACGCGCCTGTCGATTGGCTGCG
>NZ_CAUVXO010000029.1:7269-12879 GCF_963555865.1 Protofrankia sp. Cr1 | reverse complement strand
TGAGGCCGTTGACGCGGGCCGTACCGCTATCGCGGGGCTGATCCGGCGGCGCTCGGCGTCGGGGTGGCGGGCGCGGGCCCCGGATGTCCGCGGAAGAAGGCGAGGGCGACCTCGGTGGCGCTGAACTGCGCACGCGCCGCACCCTTGGGCGGGTCGGCATCCGGATCGGGCCACACGTGGCCACCACCCACACTTGCCAGCAAGCCCACGTCACGGCCGCGGGGACAGGCCGTGAACACCAACCGCCGAAGAGCGGTGGTGTCCCGCACCCACGTGTTCGCCGGCCCACAGCCGACGGAGCCGGCGTAACGGTCGAGGCGGGCCTGCATCGGCTGTGCCTGGGTGCCGTCGAAGGGTGCGGGACGATCCACTCCGCCGCCCTCCAGCGGCGTCACCGGGTCGCTGGTTCCGTTGATCGCCAGCAGGCTCGGCACGGGACCCGGACAGCTGGCGGGTAGGACGGCAAAGGCCACCGGCACGACCGCGGCGAAGGTCCCCGGCAGGGCACAGGCCGCCGTGATGGCCATGTCCGCGCCGTCCGCCAGCCCGGTGGCGAACACCCTGCGGGTATCCAGGCACATCCGGGTGCCCAGGTCACCGATGATCGCGGCTACGAACGCCACGTCGTCCGGCCCGATGGTGGCCCGGCGCGGGAAGTTCCACCGGCCGTTCGCGCCGTTCGGGGTGACAACGACATAGCCCGTCGTGGTGCCGATCTCCGCCAGATGGGCGTAGCGCTCCAGCGCGGCCGGGTCCTCTCCGAAGGCGTGAAAGGCAAGGACGAGCGGCAGTGCTCGGGTATGGGCGTCGACGGCGGGAACCGCCAGCTGGTATGTACGGGTGTCCGCCCCGACCCGGACCGACTGCTGGCTCGACCCGGCCGCGATGGTCCTGGCGGTCACGCATCCACTCGCCGCGGTCGGCGCCGGTGCCGGCGTTGGTGGCCCAGTGGCGCCGGGTCCACCGCCGGGTCCGCCGGTGGGGCCCCCGGCGGTACCCGCCGACTGCCCCACCCTGGTCTGCGGGCCGGGATCGTCGCCACCGAAGTAGAGGACCAGCCCTATGATGATCAGAATGGCCCCGGCCGCCGCGGTTACCGGAACCCAGCGCGGGTTGCGGTCGCGACGGGCGACCGATCGACGGGACGAGCGGCGGTCACCCGGCGGCACTGTCACTCCGGTCCGACCCGTCAGCCGCCAGCTGCCCGCACGCTGCGGCGATGTCGCGTCCCCTCGTATCGCGCACAGTCGCCGCAATTCCGCGCTGGCGTAGCCGACGGACGAACTCCCGCTCCCGGCCCCGTTCGCTGGCCCGCCAGGACACCGCCCGGGTCGGGTTGAGAGGAATCAGGTTGACGTGCGCAAGCCGACCGGCAAGGAGCCCGGCCAGGGCGTCGGCGCGTTCCGGCTGGTCGTTGACGTCGTCGATCAGCGCATACTCGATGCTCACCCGGCGTCCGGTCACCTCGGCGTACTCCCAGGCCGCGGCGAGTACCTCCGCCACGGGCCAGCGCCGATTCACCGGGACGAGGCGATCACGCAACTCGTCGTCGGGTGCGTGCAGGGAAACGGCCAGCGTCACCGGCAGGCCCGTCCCGGCAAGCCGGCGCATCGCCGGCACCAACCCGACCGTGCTCACCGTGATTGACCGTGCCGACAGCCCCAGGCCCACCGGTGCCGGGCCACTGAGCATCCGCAATGCGGCGATCACAGTGGCATAGTTGGCCAGCGGCTCGCCCATACCCATGAACACGACGTTCGACAGCCTGGTCGGGCCGCCGGCCAGCTCCCCGCGCACAAGCGTCCGGGCCGCCGCGACCACCTGGTCCACGATCTCGGCCGTGGACAGGTTGCGGGTGAGCCCACCCTGGCCGGTCGCGCAGAACGGGCAACCCATCCCGCACCCGGCCTGACTGGACACGCAGACCGTGGACCGGTCGGGATAGCGCATCAGCACCGACTCGATCAACACGCCGTCAAAGGCCCGCCACAGCGTCTTGCGCGTGTCTCCACCATCACAGGTCATGACGTTCACCGGCGTCAGCAGCACCGGCAGCAGCGCTTCCACCAGCCCGGGGCGGGAGGCGACGGGAAGATCCGTCATCGCCTCCGCATCGTCGGCGCATAGATGCCTGGCGAAATAATGGCGGGAGATCTGGTCGGCCCGGAAGGCCGGCTCGCCCAGGGATACCGCCAGCTCGCGGCGCTGCTCGACGGTGAGGTCAGCGAGATGGCGGGGTGGGCGCACCCGGGCGGAGCGGACCAGCGTCACCGGTAGCGGTAGCGGTAGCGGTAGCGGTAGCGGTAGCGGTTGCGGCGCCGAGGCGGCGGAGGAATCGGTCATGACCCGTCCAGTCTGCCAGGTCACGATGGTGGCGCGAAGGCGGTGATCAGCAGCCAGGCAACGGGCGCCGTACACAGCACCGAGTCCAACCGGTCCATGATCCCGCCATGTCCCGGCAGCAGGTTGCCCATGTCCTTGATACCGATGTCCCGTTTGAGCAGCGACTCGCCCAGGTCACCGGCGGTCGCCGTGCAGGCGATCGCGATGCCGAGCACCGCCCCCTGCCAGAGTGCGGCATGCAGGGGCCAGGCCATCGAAACACTGGCGACGATCACACATACGACGACGGAACCGGCAAAGCCCTCCCAGGACTTACCCGGGGACACCGTCGGGGCGAGCTTGTGCCGCCCGCCCGAGAGGACGCCTGCGGTGTACCCGCCGATGTCACTTGCCGCGGCGGTCGCCAGGAACGCGACCATCCGCCGCGGCCCGTCCGGCGGGCTGGTCAGCAGGGCCGCGAAACCGGCCGGGAGACCCACGTACGCCGCGCAGAACACACCGGCCGCCACGTCGGTCAACAGGTTCTTGTCCGAGTAGGCCAGCCGCCAGGCGGTCGTCACGACGGCCGTCGCGGCCAGGGCCAGCACCAGACCGGAGGTACCGGTGAGGTAGGCCACCGCTGGCATGGCCGCCGTCCCCACCGCGAGCGGCGGCAAAGCGATCTTTATCCCGCACAGGCGCAGCGCCCTGACCATCTCGAACACGCCAACCGTGACAGCCGCACAGATCACGGCAATCCACAGCGGACGCACCGTGAACAGGGGCACAATGATGATCAATGCCAGCGCGATACCGACTATGATCGCCGCGGGAAGATCCCGACCTGCTCGCACCCGACGCACCTCGAGCTCGCGGGTCGCATGTCCGACACCCGTCACGAGATCCTCACCCAAGGCCCTGACCATGAACTGCTCGTACCGCCCGGACCGACGAGCGTGTGCAATATCACCCTGGAACGTATTCGACTCACGGCAACGGACGGCAAAGTGCCTGTCGGTGTCGGTCAGACGGCCAACAGCTCCGACTCCTTGTGCCGCAGCAACTCGTCCACCTGGCCGACATATCGATGCGTTGCCTCTTCCAGGTCCTTCTCCGCGCGCCGGCCCTCGTCCTCACCCGCATCGCCGTCGCGGACGATGCGGTCGATGGCCTCCTTGGCGTGCCGGCGGACGTTACGGATACTGATCTTCGCATCCTCCGCCTTGGTCCGCGCGACCTTCGCGAGATCCCGTCGACGCTGCTCGGAGAGCTCGGGAAAGATACAACGGATGATCGTTCCGTCGTTGCTCGGGTTCACGCCGAGATCGGAGTCTCGGACGGCCTTTTCGACCGCAGCCAGCGAGCCCTTGTCATACGGCGTGATAATGACCATTCTCGGTTCCGGTATGTGGAACGACGCCAGCTGGCTCACCGGCGTCGGCGCGCCGTAGTAGTCAACGAGAACCTTGGAGAACACCGAAGGAGTGATCCGCCCCGTCCGGATGGTGGCGAAATCGTCCTTCGCGACCTGGACCGCCTTGTCCATCTTCTCCTCGGCCTCGAGGAGCACGTCGTCGATCACGATCGTCCTTCCGTCCCGCCCTCGTCCACACTGACCAGAGTGCCGATCTTCTCACCGCGGACGGCCCGCAGTATGTTCCCCTCCGTCAGCAGGTCGAAAACCACGATCGGCAGCCGATTGTCCATGCACAGGCTGATGGCCGTAGCGTCCATGACCTTCAGCCCGCGAGCCAGCACCTCGCCGTAGACGAGCGTGTCGAAACGAACCGCATGGGGGTTCGTCGTGGGGTCGGCGTCGTAGACACCGTCGACCTTGGTGGCTTTGAGAACAGCCTGCGCCTTGATCTCCAGAGCCCGTTGCGCGGCGGTGGTGTCCGTGGAGAAGAACGGCGCGCCCAGGCCCGCCCCGAAGATGACGACACGGCCCTTCTCCAGGTGCCGGATAGCCCGCAGCGGCAGGTACGGCTCTGCGACCTGGCCCATGGCGATCGCCGTCTGCACCCGGGTCACCACCCCCTGACGCTCCAGGACATCCTGCAGCGCGAGACAATTGATCACGGTGGCAAGCATCCCCATGTAATCGGCCCTGGCACGGTCGACGCCACGCTCGGCAAGCCGCTGGCCGCGGAACATGTTGCCACCGCCGACCACGACCGCGATCTCGATGCCGGTCCGGTTCACTTCCGCGAGCTGGCGCGCGATGGTCGCCACCGTGTCGGGGTCGATGCCGAGAGGCTCGCCCCCGGCGAACGCCTCACCGGACAACTTCAGCAGCACGCGGTGCCAGCGCACATCCGTGCGCTCACAACCGGCTGCAGCATCTGCATCCCTGATGGCGTTCTCGGTCACGATCGGCCCCCTCGCCGTCAGCCGCAATCATCGGCCGGTGGACGTGCACTGCCAGCTAGTCTGCCCCACTCCCGCGCGCGGGAGACTTTCGGGCGGCGAGAAGCGCGGTCAGGCCTGCTTGACGTTGAATCGGGCGAAACGACCAATTTCGATCTTTTCACCGAGGGCTGACCCGGCCTGTTCGAGCAGCGCCCGAATAGTGATCTTACCGTCCCGGACCCATGGCTGCTCAAGCAGGACCACCGACTTCACGTAACCGTTCAGCCGGCCTTCCACAATCTTCGGAAGGGCTGGCTCGGGCTTGCCCTCCTCGCGAGCGGCGGCCTCGTAGATCTTCTTTTCCTGCTCAAGGACCTCGTTCGGGATCTGCTCCGCGGTCACGTAGAGCGGGTCAGCCGCAGCGATATGTTGCGCGATGTCACGCCCAAGCTGCTTGAACTGGTCGGTTTTGGCAACGAAGTCGGTCTCACATCGCAGTTCCAGCAGAACGCCGATGGTCGGCGGCAGCGCTGGGTCGGTCTTGTGCAGATAGGAGTCGACCAGGCCGTTGGACGCACTGCGCCCGGCCCGCTTGGCAACCTGCGCCAAGCCCTTCTCCCGCAGCCACGACCGAGCCTTCTCGAAGTCACCGTTGTTCTCGACGAGCGCTTTCTTGACGTCGCTCATTCCAGCACCGGTCAGTTCCCGGAGCTTGCGAATGTCAGCGGCTGTGATCTCTGCCATGGTGCTCTTCTCGTTCCGTCCGGCTGCTGGTGTTTGTGGGGACGCTGCTGGGACATGGCGCTGCTGGAACACACGAGCTGGCGCGCTCGCGAGGCCGACAGCGCCACGATCAGTTGGACACCGGTTTGGATCTTCTCAGACCCGGACGGCGGCAGCACCCACCGCGGTGACCGTGTCGGAATCGATCTGACCTGC
>NZ_CAUVXO010000029.1:0-6847 GCF_963555865.1 Protofrankia sp. Cr1 | reverse complement strand
CCACCGCTGGTTCGGCCACGGCACCCTGGCCACGCAGAAGCTCTTCCTCCCACGCGGTCAGCGGCTCTCCGCCGGCGGCCACCTCGGGCTTGGCGTCCGTCGATGTCGACCCGCCCGCCCGGGAGCGCAGGCCGGCCGCCACGGCATCGGCTACCACGCGGGTGAGCAGGGCCGCGCTGCGGATGGCGTCGTCGTTGCCGGGAATCGGGTAGTCGACCTCGTCCGGGTCACAGTTCGTGTCCAGAATAGCCACCACCGGAATTCCCAGTTTCCGCGCCTCGCCGACCGCGATGTGCTCCTTCTTCGTGTCGACGATCCAGACCGCGCTGGGCACACGGGCCATGTCGCGGATACCGCCGAGGGTGCGCTCCAGCTTGGCCTTCTCGCGAGAAAGGACGAGCTGTTCCTTCTTCGTCCGGACCTCCGTACCGCCGGTGAGCTCGATTTCCTCGAGCTCCTTCAGTCGCTGGAGGCGCTTGTAGACCGTGGAGAAGTTCGTGAGCATGCCACCGAGCCAGCGCTCCTTGACATAAGGCATACCGACCCGCTGCGCCTGCTCCTCAATGGCCTCCTGGGCCTGCTTCTTGGTCCCGATGAACAAGACCGTACCGCCGTGGGCGACGGTCTCCTTCACGAAGTCGTAGGCCCGGTCGATGTAGGACAGGGTCTGCTGCAGGTCGATGATGTAGATGCCATTACGTTCGGTGAAGATAAAGCGCTTCATCTTCGGGTTCCAGCGCTTTGTCTGGTGCCCGAAGTGGACACCGCTTTCGAGCAACTGCTTCATGGTGACGACAGCCATGGCTAGTCGCTCCCTTCCGGCGCCGGGCGGACCGGCGCACCTCGGTTACAGGCCCCAGCCGGCGACCGGGGCCCCTGACGCCCTGCTGGCCCCTACCACCGCGGGAACGGCGGACCGAGGAAGCCTTCCCCGCCATACCAGGAAGGTCGGCAGAGAAAGGGCGCGCGTATTCAGCTCGACGACACGAGCCGTGTCCCCGATTCTACGCCCACCGGCACCGCGCTCCTGCGCGGGTTGTCCACAGGAGGCTGTCCGCGCGTGACCGAGGCCGCCGATGCAGGCACCGTGGCACTGGTGACCGGAGATCGGTACAGGCCCGAGGCCTGGAGCGAACCAAGGAGCCGCCATGATCCCACCGCCCCGGCATCGAGCCGTCATCCTCGTCCTGGCCCTGCTGGTCACCCTCATGGTCAGCCGATGGCCGCACACGGTTGCCGGCTACCGGACCCTGGCGGCAACCGCCCCGGCACCGGCGCCGGCACCCGGGCCAGCACGCTGGCGGGCGCCGCTGGACGGCCCGCTGGTGATCGGTCGCGGCTTCGTGCCACCCGCGACGCCCTACGGACCGGGCCACCGCGGTGTCGACCTGGCGGGCAGGCCAGCCGCGGACGTGCGCGCCGCCGGTCCGGGAACCGTCTCGTTCGCCGGCATGATCGCCGGGCGTGGCGTGATCACGATCAATCACGGGGCACTGCGAACGACCTACGAACCCGTCATTCCGGTTGTCCCCGAGGGCCGGTCAGTGGCCGGCGGCGAGATCATCGGCCGGCTCGTCGCGGGGCATCCGGGGTGTCCCGCTGACGCCTGCCTGCACTGGGGCCTGCTCGACGGAGCCCACTACCTCAATCCGCTCAGTCTGCTGCCGCACCGCCAGCCCAGGCTGCTGCCACTGGCTTGAACCCGTCCCGTCGGACCGATTGCCCTCAGGCCCGGGGGTGCCCCTGTTCATAGGCGGCCCGGAGCCGTTCCGCCGTGACATGGGTGTAGATCTGTGTGGTCGCGGGACTTGCGTGCCCCAGCAGCTCCTGCACCGAGCGCAGATCGGCACCGCCTTCCAGCAGGTGGGTGGCCGCGGCGTGCCGAAGGCCATGGGGGCTCGCGGTTCGGGCGCTGCCCACCGCGGCCAGCCGGGCGCTGAGAATACGGCGGACCGTGCGCGGGTCCAACCGGCCACCGCGTGCGCCGAGAAACAGCGCTCCGCCGCTACCGGGCACCACGAGCGCCAGCCGACCGGCGTCCAGCCAGGCCCGCAATGCGCGTCGCGCGGGCAGGCCGAACGGAACCGCGCGCTCGTGCCCGCCCTTGCCCAGCACCCGCACGAGCCGCCGTTCGTCGTCGACGTCGTCGAGGTCCAGACCACACAACTCACCGACGCGGGTGGCGGTCGCGTACAGCAGTTCGACAACCGCGCAGTCCCGCGCACGGAGCGCATCCCGTCGCGGTCCGGCCGGTCCGTCGTCGGCCTCCGTCCGCGGATCCACCGCCAGCAGTTCCCACGCCTGGACGGCGGTCAGCACGGTCGGCAGCGTCGCCGATCGCCGCGGGCCGGCGAGCCGATCGGCGACGTCGACGGGTAGCCAGCCCCGCCTCGCCGCGAACGCGCTGAAGCCGCGGGCGACCGACGCCCGGCGGGCCACGGTCGCGGCGGCGCTGCCGCCGGAGCGCATCGCGGCGAGCCAGCCGCGCAGCACGTCAAGATCGAGTTCCACCAGTTCGTGGCGCCCCACCCCACGGGCGTACGCGCACAGGTTTCGGAGATCGACCGTGTAGGCACGGACGGTCTCGACCGACCGGTTCCGCTCGGTGGCCAGGTACCTCAGGTAGGCGTCAACAGCGACATCCCAGGTAACCGCATCCGCGCGAGCACCCGTCTCACCACCCATATGCCCGACCGTGCCCTGTCCCGGTGGCCAGGTCAACAAGGATCAGCTCTCCAACAACGATCAGCTTTCCGGTGGGCGCGACGCAGTGGCCGCCGACGGCGCCCGGCCCAGTGCCGTCAGGCTGTACCCGCCAGCTCGATGCTCCACCAGACCGGCCACGACAAGGGGGCCCATCAGGGCCTGTACGGTTTCCGGCCGCTCACCCACCCGTTCGGCGAGCACCGCCCCACCCACCGACCCCCGCGCCGGCATGACATCAAGGAGCCGGCGCACGAGCTCGGGAAGGCCATCGCGGATGCCCGGCGGTACGGGCAGGTGGCCGGCGAGCTCACCGACCGCGCCGATTTCCTCACAGACCTCGGCCGCATCGGTGACCAGGACGGTCTGTTCACGGTGCGTCCGCAACAGACGGTGACAACCCACGCTCAGCGCGCTGGTAACCGGTCCTGGAACAGCCATGACCACCCGCCCCAAGCGCCGTGCATGCCGAGCGGTGTTCAGAGCGCCGCTTCGATGACCCGCCTCGACCAGAACCGTGCCCCGGGTCAACGCGGCGATGATCCTGTTACGGGTCAGAAAGCGCCCCCGGTAGGGCGAGCTGCCCGGTGGTGCCTCGCTCAGGACCAGCCCGTTGTCGCGGATACGCGCCAGCAGCTCCGCGTGGGCACGCGGATAGGCGATGTCGACGCCGCCGGCAAGGACCGCGATCGTGGGCCCACCGGCCGCGAGCGCGCCGCGATGGGCAGCCGCGTCAATGCCGAAGGCCGCCCCGGAGACCACCGTCCAGCCCCGGTCCGACAGCCCCGAGGCAAGATCAGAGGTGACCGTCGTTCCATAGGCCGTGGCCGCGCGCGACCCCACGACCGCCACGGCGCGCTCGCACAACTGGTTGAGGTCCCCGGCGCCGTGCACCCACAGCGCGAGCGGTTCGCCCGGTTCGGTGTGCGCATCGGCCCCGGGCACATCGCGAAGTACGCCCAGCGCGGACGGCCACTCCGGGTCACCCGGGCAGAGCAGTCGCCCGCCGAGTGTGGCCAGCAGGCGAAGGTCGCGCTCCGGGTCGACATCGGGATGGCTCACGCGTAGATCGGCCCAGACCGATGCCGCCCCGCGGCGGGCGACCTCGATACTGATCGCCGGCTTGTCAGACCCGACCGCGCGTGCCAGGGCCACCCGAGCCAACCGCTCGCTGTCGGCGGTCACTGGGACCGCCCTGGCAGGCGCAGGTCCAGAGCCATCCCGAGCTGGGTCGGCCCGGGGCACGCCACGCCTGCGAGGTCGGCGAGGGTCCAGGCGACCCGCAGGACCCGGTCGAGCCCCCGAGCGGTCAGGTGACCCGATTCGAAGGCAAGATCGGCCGGTCGGGTCACGCCGGCCGGCAGCGGCCACATTCGGCGCAGAGCCGGACCGGGGATCTCGGCGTTGGTACGCCATGGCGTACCGGCCAGCCGGCGCGAGGCCGCCTGCCGAGCGCGCTGGACGCGCTCGGCCGCCACCGCGGAGGTCTCGGCGTACTTGTAGTCCGCTCGCAGCTCGGCACGGCTCGGCGCGGCAAGCTCCACCTGCAGATCCACCCGGTCGAGCAGGGGTCCCGACAGCCGGGAGAGATAACGCCGGCGAACCAGGCTCGGGCAGTCGCACAGTTTGGCCGCAGCGCCGCCCGCCCGGGCGCACGGGCACGGGTTCGCCGCCAACACCAGCAGGAACCGGGCGGGAAACCGAGCGCTGATCCGGGCCCGGGCAAGCTCGATCACCCCGCTTTCCAGCGGCTGACGTAACGCGTCCAACGTGAGACGGGCGAATTCGGGGGCCTCGTCGAGAAACAGCACACCGCGGTGTGCCTGGCTGGCCAGCCCCGGTCGCAACACAGTTGAACCGGCACCGACGAGTGCACCTGGCGTTGCCGAATGGTGCGGGCTGCGAAATGGTGGCCGGAGCACGAGCGGGCAGTGCGCCGGCAGCAACCCGGCAACCGAGTGCACGGCGGTGACCTCAAGCGCGGCCTCGGTGTCGAGCGCGGGCAGCAGGCCTGGCAACCGCTCCGCCAGCATGGTCTTGCCGCTGCCCGGTGGACCTTGCATGAACAGATGGTGGCCGCCGGCGGCCGCCACCTCGACCGCCAGGCGCCCGCGGGACTGGCCCGCCACGTCGGCGAGATCGCCGGCATCCTGCGTGGCGGCCGGCGGCGCATCCATGATGATTCTGGGCGGTCGATCCGGCGCGTACTCACCACGCAAGAGCCGGACCAGGCAGTCGAGATCCGCCACGGGTTCGACGACGACGCCCGGGACCAACGCCGCCTCCGCACCGTTGGCCTCGGGAACGACGACGCGGTCAATGCCCGCGTCGAGCGCGGACATCACCGCTGGCAGTACGCCGCGCACGGGCCGCAACCGACCGTCCAGCGCGAGTTCTCCGAGCAGCACCCGACCGCGAAGCGACTCCGGCGGAACTGTGGCCGCCGCGCCGAGAACCGCGGCGGCCATCGCCACATCGAACCCGCTACCGGACTTCGGCAGGGTCGCGGGGAAGAGCCCGACTGTGATCCGCTGGTTGGGCCAGGCCTGACCCGAGTTGACGATCGCGGCGCGGATGCGGTCCTTGGCCTCGTGCAGCGCCGCGTCCGGCAGGCCGACGAGGGTGATGGCCGGCAGCCCGTTCGCGAGATCCGCCTCGACCTCGACGAGGTGCCCGTGCACCCCCACGATGGCAACGCTGAACGCCCGCGCGAGCGGCATCAGAACGCCCCTCGTAGGTGTTCCACCCGAATCGGGCGGTCCCAGCGGCGATACACCTCGACGACGTCGAACCGCAACGCCACCAGCTCATGGTTATGATCATGAAGCCACTGTGCGGCGACCCGGCGGATCCGCGCAACCTTGGCGGGGACCACGGCCGCAGCCGGCGTCCCGTAGCGGTCCCCGGAGCGGGTCTTGACCTCGCAGAACACCAGACACGAACCGTCCCGGGCGACGATGTCGACCTCGCCCGCGGCGCACCGCCAGTTGCGGTCGACAATCTCCATGCCGCCGTCCAACAGATACCGGACGGCGGTGTCCTCCCCGAACCGCCCGAGCGCATCCTTGACCCGCATCGTCCGCTCCCGTCCACGGGCGACGGACGCGCCCGTGGAGATCAGAGTGGTCGACCGGTCAGCCCTTGGCGAGAAAAGATCACTTTCTGTGGACAACGTGCGTTCATCCACAGACCAGACCGCAGCCAGCCCGAAGCTGGACACAGCGGCCCTCAGAGCTCCGCTTTGGTCAGCTCCTCGACGTTGATGTCCTTGAACGTGACGACACGGACGTTCTTCACGAACCGCGCCGGCCGGAACATGTCCCACACCCACGCATCACGCAGGGTGAGTTCGAAGAAGACCTCGCCGGCGCTGTTGCGGACATCGATCTGGTAGTCGTTCGCCAGGTAGAAACGACGATCAGTCTCGATCACGTAAGAGAACAGACCGACGACATCGCGGTACTCGCGATAGAGCTGAAGCTCCATCTCGGTCTCGTACTTTTCGAGGTCTTCGGCGCTCATGCGCCCTCCGTCGCGCTGCGTAGCCCGGTCGGTGTCACGACGTCCTCCAGCCGCGACAGTCGTTCGCGGTACGCTCCTGCCACATTGACATACGACATCCGATGCTGTTCACACGGCCCGTAAGCAGCAAGAGCCGCGGCGTGTGCGGCCGTGACGTACCCCTTGTGCTGCGCAAAATCGTACTCGGGATACCCGGAGTGCAAGCCATCCATGATCCGATCCCTGGTCACCTTGGCGATGACGGACGCCGCTGCTACGCAGGCCACCACCTGGTCCCCCTTGAGCACTGCGGTGGAGCCGACTCCCAGTCCCGCCACGGCGAACCCGTCGGTCAGGACATATCCGGGCCGCGCAACCAACCGGGCCACCGCGCGACGCATTCCGGTTGTGTTCGCCACATGTACACCCGCCACGTCGATCTCGGAGGCGTCGATCACGACGGTCGCCCAGGCCTGAGCGACGCCGAGTATGCCTTCGAACACCTGGTCACGCAGACGGGCGGACAGCCGTTTGGAGTCTGCCAGCGCACCGAGCCGGCGTGATCCACCCGTGGGAAGAATGACGGCCGCGACCACGAGCGGACCCGCGCACGCGCCACGGCCGGCCTCGTCAACCCCGGCAA
>NZ_CAUVXO010000028.1:28268-29801 GCF_963555865.1 Protofrankia sp. Cr1 | reverse complement strand
GACTTGTTGTCGGTGCTTCGTAACCGGTGCTTCGTAACCGGCGGGTCGGTAACCGGCGGGTCCGTAACCCGGTAGACTCGGCATACACTGACGTTGATGTCCGCGATCACGGGAGCTCGTGTGACCCAACCACGTCCGGCGGCGGTTGTCGTCCTCGCGGCAGGCGAGGGTAAACGGATGCGTTCAACCATCCCCAAAGTGCTGCACCGTATCGCGGGTCGATCCCTCCTTGACCATGTTCTTGCCGCTGTGGCGCCGCTCGGTGCACAGCGACAGCTCGTGGTGGTCGGGCATGCCCGGGAGCGGGTGATCGCGGCGATCGCCGGACGCGCTCCGGAGGTGTCGCCGGTCGTGCAGGATACCCAGGGCGGCACGGGACACGCGGTCCGGGTCGCATTGCAGGCGACTGTGGGCATCGGGCCGGACGAGCTGGTGGTCGTGGTCCCCGGGGACGCCCCGCTGTTGACCGGCGCGACCATGTCGGCGCTGGTGGCGGCCCATATCCGGGCAGCCGCGGCGGCGACCGTGCTGACCGCCGAGGTTTCCGATCCGTCCGGGTACGGTCGGGTGATTCGTGGGTCCTCAGGTGAAGTCCGGGCGATTGTCGAGCAGTCGGACGCAGACCGCGTCACCGCGGCCATTCGTGAGATCAATACCGGGGTATACGTCTTTACAGCCGGTCCGTTGATCGAGGCGTTGACATCTTTGACGACCGACAATGCCCAGGGTGAAGAATACCTGACCGACGTCGTCGGCGCGCTTTTCGCGCATCGCCACGCCGTAGCCGCGTATCCGCTCGACGATCCGGGCGAGGCGTTGGGTGTGAACGACCGGATCCAGCTCGCCGCGGCCGGGATCGTCATGCGGGACAGGATCGTGACCGCGGTGATGCGGGCGGGCACCACCGTGCTGGATCCCTCCACCACCTGGATCGACGTCGACGTCACCGTCGAGGCGGACACGACACTGCTGCCGAACACGTTCCTGCACGGGCGCACCCGGGTGGCCGTCGCAGCCGTGATCGGTCCCGACTGCACCCTCACCGACACGGTGGTCGGGGCTGGTGCCACGGTCAGCCGCACCACCGCGGCCGATTCGGTGATCGGACCGGACTGCGTGGTCGGTCCTTACACGCATCTGCGCCCGGGAACGCACATCGGATGCGGGGTCAAGCTCGGTGCCTTTGTGGAGACCAAGGCGGCCCAGATCGCCGACGGCGCGAAAGTACCCCACCTGGCCTACGTCGGCGATGCGGTGATCGGTGAGCGTAGCAACATCGGCTGTGGGACGATCTTTGCGAACTATGACGGCATCGCCAAGCATCGGACCGTGATCGGTGCGGATGTCAAGATCGGCAGTGACACCGTGCTGGTTGCGCCAGTCCAGGTGGGGGACGGCGCGTACACAGGTGCTGGTTCGATCATCACTGAGGATGTGGTGTCGGGAGCGCTCGCGGTCCGGGAGGGCCGGCAGCGGACGATCGAGGGATGGGTGCAACGGCGTCGTCCCGGCACGGCGGCGGCTCGGGCCGCC
>NZ_CAUVXO010000028.1:24997-27592 GCF_963555865.1 Protofrankia sp. Cr1 | reverse complement strand
CGATGGGGTTGGCGCCGATGGTCCGGTACCCACTGCCGACGGTCCGACTGCCGCCGCCGTCACCATCGCTGGCAGCGCCGGCGGCGGGCGCCGATCGTAGACACCTGTCGTAGCGATGAGGACCGAGCGCTCGTAATCGAATGGACCAGGTTGGAGATTCCTGATGGCCTACCAGACTGAGAACCGGCGCAACCTGATGCTTTTCGGCGGTCGCGCGCATCCTGAACTGGTAGCCGAGGTGGCCACCGCACTTGACGTTGCGCCGGTGCCCACGAGCGCCTACGAGTTCTCCAATGGAGAGATCTTCGTTCGGTTCGAGGAGTCGGTTCGCGGGTGTGACGCATTCGTGCTGCAGTGTCACTCCGCGCCGGTGAACACGTGGTTGATGGAACAGCTCATCATGGTGGATGCGCTCAAGCGTGCGAACGCCAAACGCATCACCGTGGTGGCGCCGTTCTATCCCTACGCTCGGCAGGACAAGAAGCACCGCGGCCGGGAGCCGATCTCGGCCCGGCTGATCGCGGATCTGTTCAAGACCGCCGGTGCGCACCGGCTGATGTCGGTGGATCTCCACACCGCCCAGATCCAGGGGTTCTTCGACGGACCGGTTGACCACCTGTTCGCGTTGCCGCTGCTCACCGACTACATCGAGAGCAAGCTCGATACATCCGTCGTCACGGTGGTGGCCCCCGACGCCGGCCGGGTTCGTGTCGCCGAGCGTTGGACCGATCGGCTCGGCTGTCCGCTGGCGATCATCCACAAGCGACGTGACCCGGATGTGCCGAACCAGGTCAAGATGTTCGACGTGGTCGGAGAGGTCAGGGGTCGGACCTGCGTCATCGTCGATGACATGATCGATACTGCCGGCACCGTCACCAAGGCGGCGGAGGCCCTGGCGGAGCACGGCGCGACCGAGGTGATCGCCGCGGCGACCCACGGCGTGCTTTCCGGCCCCGCCGTCGACCGGCTGAAGAACTCCGACATCAGCGAGGTTGTGCTGACCAACACGTTGCCGCTGCGCAGCGAGGCCAGGATCGACAAGATCACAGAACTGTCGATCGCGCCGCTGTTGGCCGCTGCGATCAAGGCGGTCTTCGAGGACGGGTCGGTGACCGAGCTCTTCGGCGGCGACGCATGACCGCCGGGGCGGGAGGGACGGCCCGGCGATGAGCGGGTTGTCCGTCCTGTCCGGCGGCTTTATCGGTGCTCTTTTCGCGGCGGCGACGGCCGCATGGGTCGCGGTGACGCGGACGTTCGGCAGGTGGCCGCGACCAACCAGAGTCGTGATCTTCTTTCTGGCGATCATGCTCACGATCGCGGCGGCGGCTGATGTGGTCAATGCGTACTTCAGCTATCTCCCCCGGCTCGGGGATGTGGTGGGAGCGGCCACCGAGGGTGGCTCTGATGTCCGCCTGAGGACCACGGATCTGCGTCCGTCAGCGACATCAGCTGCCCTGCGTTCGCATCCGCACGGGGCGGTTCTGGCGCTTCCCGTCCCTGACAGGGACAGCGGCTTCGGGGCGACGACCGCACTGGTCTATCTGCCACCCCAGTACTTCGACCGGCCGCAATCGCATTTTCCGGTGCTTTACCTCATCCATGGATCACCCGGTATCCCGGCTGACTGGCTGCGCGGCGGGCAGGCAGCCGATGCCGGTGACCGGGTCGCGTCCGCCGGCCATCCGGTGATCATAGTGATGCCGCGCATGAGCCACGGATGGCTTGACGACCCCGAGTGCGTGGACGGAGTCGGCGAGCACGTCGAGACCCATCTGTTGCGCGACGTCATACCGACGGTCGAATCGACCCTGCGGGTCGAGCCCGGCTGGACCAACCGTGGCATCGCCGGAATGTCGGCGGGTGGTTACTGCGCGCTCAACATCGGCCTGCGGAACAGGTCCGTGTTCGGGTCGATCATAGACATGTCCGGGCTGACCCGCCCGACCCATGCAGGCGGCCTGCGGCCGTTGTTCGGTGCGGGTCCCCAGGCGCAGGCTGCTGAGATCGCGAACAGCCCGGATCTCTATGTCGGTGGCCTCGGTCCGGGCCCCCGGCCGCAGATCTGGCTCGATGTGGGACGTCACGACCACACGGTCGCGATCGCCATCTATCACATGCATGATCTCCTCGACGCCAATGGCTACCCGGTGCAGTTGCACGTGCGGTCGGGAGTACACACGTTCACCGTCTGGCGGCCGGCGTTTCGAGACGCGCTCTCCTGGTTCGCCGACGACGTCGCCCGGGTGTCCGCAGCGTAGGTATACCGGCACGGGTATCGCAGGAATATCGGCAACCGGGGCCCGCCGGACCGGATCTGTGGTGGGCTGGGCGCTGTGTTCGTCGTCCGTACGGCAGGCCTTTTCGTGCTGGCGGCAGTCGCCGAGATCGGCGGGGCGTGGCTGGTGTGGCAGGGGATCCGCGAGCACAGAGGGGCGGTGTTCGTCGGTGGCGGGTTGATCTCACTGTGTGTCTACGGATTTGTCGCGACCCTCCAGCCTGATCCGAACTTCGGGCGGGTGCTGGCGGCCTATGGCGGTGTGTTCGTCGCCGGATCACTTGCCTGGGGTGTTGTCGCGGACGGGTATCGTCCGGATC
>NZ_CAUVXO010000028.1:22694-24748 GCF_963555865.1 Protofrankia sp. Cr1 | reverse complement strand
GTGATCGCAGGGCCGGTACCGACGCCGACGGGCCCGGCCCCCCGCAGGAAGCGGGCCGGGTTGCCGACCCAGACCTCCGAGCCGGGCACATCGGCCAGTACGACCGCGCCCATGCCCACCGTGGACCACGGACCGACCGAGAGGTTCTCCCGGACGAGCGCGCCCGCACCGATGTACGCACCCGTCCCCACGCGTACGCCGCCGGCCAGTGAGACCGACGCGCAGATCGTCGCGAAGTCGTCCAGGACGTCGTCATGGGTGAACACCGAATTCGGCATCACCGCGACGTGATTACCGATGGTGACAGACGTGGTCAGGACGACACCACCCAGCAGGATTGATCCATGACCAACCGTGCATGACGGTGGCACGTGGACCGCGGGGTGGACAACGGTGGCGAAGCGCTCCGCGCCGATCCCGTCCGCGGCGAGCCGGGTGGCGAGCCTGGCCCGCACCGACCCGGAACCCGGGCACAGCACCACTGCCGCGTCCGACATACCGGTGATGACATCCGTGCCGCCGATGACAGCTACGCCGTCGAGCACGCTGCCCCACCGGGTCGGGTTGTCGTCGGTGAAGCCGATCAGTCGATGGCTGCCCGCGGCCTGAACGGCCTGTGCGGTCTCGCGGGCAAGCCCGCCGGCTCCGACCAGCAGCAGGGGTTGGCGCGCGCGCTCTGTCACATGAACTGTTATAGCTCGTCGCGATGAGCGGCCGGCTCGCCGGAGGGCGGGTCCGCCCCGCCGCGTTCCGTCCGGTACTGTGAAGGACCGCGTTGTGCCGACAGGCGTTTCCGCTCGTTTCGCGCCGCGCCGCTGTTCCCCCAAGCTGTAGGAGGATGAGTACCGCCATGTCCGAGGTCCGCATTGCCGCGGAGCCGCGTACCGAGTTCGGCAAGGGCGGGGCTCGTCGTACCCGCAAGGCCGGCAAGGTCCCGGCCGTTCTGTACGGTCACGGTCAACCGCCCCGCCATATCTCGCTGCAGGCTCACGAACTTCTGCACGCGTTCAAAACCGATGCCGGCACGAACGTGCTGCTCCGGCTGGAACTGTCCGACGGCACCCAGCTCGCCCTGCCCAAGGACGTCCAGCGACATCCGATCAAGGGTAGTTTCGAACACGTCGATCTTGTCATCATCCGTACCGGTGAGCGGGTCACGGTGGAGATCCCGGTCGTGCTGGTCGGGGACGCCCACAGCGACACCCTCGTCGACCAGCAGCTGACCACGGTCTCGGTGCAGGCCGACGCGACCAACATCCCCGGGTCGATCGAGGTTGACATCGCCGGCCTCGAACCCGGCGCGAACATCAACGCCGGTCAGCTCGCCCTGCCGGCCGGCTCCATCCTGGACACCGACGCCGGGCAGGTTGTCGTCCAGGCGCTCGCGAAACTGACCGTGGCCCAGATGGACGCCGAGCTCGCCGGGACCGAGCAGGCAACCGGTGGCACCGCGACAACCGCTGCGGCGGGCGAGAAGACCGACGCTTAGGCGCCCGGCAACAGGGGCACGGCATCATGACCGGGTTGCAAGCCGACGGCGCGGTCACCGGGCCGTGGCTGGTTGTGGGGCTGGGCAATCCAGGCCCGGCATATGCCGGTAACCGGCACAATATCGGGTTCATGGTCCTCGACCTGCTTGCCGAGCGGGTCGGGGGCCGTTTCCGAACCCACCGGGGACGAGCCGACGTCGTGGAGACGCGGCTCGCCGGCGCACGGGCGGTGCTCGCCAAGCCACATTCGTTCATGAACACCTCGGGTGGCCCGGTGGCGGCTCTGCGCGCGTTCTTCAAGGCCGAGGTGGGACGAATTCTCGTCGTCCACGATGAACTGGACATTCCCTTCGGGGCTGTCCGGCTCAAGCTCGGCGGTGGCGACAACGGACACAACGGGCTACGATCGATCACTACATCGGTGGGCTCACGTGACTACCTCAGAGTCCGGGTCGGCATCGGGCGCCCGCCCGGCCGGATGGACCCGGCTGACTTCGTCCTGCGGGACTTTTCGGCGGTCGAACGCAAGGAGCTTGCGCTCGTCGTGGACACTGCGGCGGACGC
>NZ_CAUVXO010000028.1:18179-22050 GCF_963555865.1 Protofrankia sp. Cr1 | reverse complement strand
GCCGGTCTGCACGAAGGCCGGTGACCACGCCTGCGCCACCAGGACCGCAGGGGTGCCGGAGCCGTCCGCGGGCACCCGCCATACATCATTGATCACGCTGTCCTGATCCGATGTCCTGGGCAGGCCGTAGGTAACGGTGTTCTGGTCGAACCAGGCGGCTTGGTCGTCGACACTGCGGGTCTCGGCGAGCGGCGTCTCGCGCATGGTCGCGAGGTCCAGCACGGTAAGCCGCCACTGCACGAGCGTGCCCTGGGCACGTTTCTTGAAGGCGATCCTGGTTCCATCCGGTGACAGGGACGGGCACTCGACGTTGGTCGTCAGGGTACGCAGTGTCCGCCCCCTGACGCTGCCGACCACGAGATAGGTCTGGCCACCGGTGGCCAGCGTCGCGTAGAGGCGGTCGTCGTCGCGGTCGAAGGTCACTCCCCAGAAGTTCGCGTCGGTGGGGTGGAGCTCTTTGCCGTCCCTGGTGACGGAGAACGACTCGAGGTTACCGATCTCTCGTCCGGCGGAGACGTCGTAGAGCGTGGTGGCGGTTGAGAAGCCGCCCGTGGCGTAGGAGTGGCCTGACACGAACGTGGTTACCGCAGCCAACCGGCCGTCGGGCGACAGCCGGGCCCGGCTCGGGATGCCCACGATGTTGAAGCCGTGCTGCACCTGCATCTTCGCGTCGAACGTGAACGCCTTGTAATTGGTGTAGATGCCCGGGCTCGCGGCCAGACACAACCCCACCGTGGCGACCATGTCGACGCGGTCGCACTGCAGGCTTGTGACGACATGCGGACCGCCCAGGTCGTCGAGTTTCGCCACGGACACCTCGCCGTAGGTGGGTCCCCGTTCGCTACTGCGGAAGACGACCACCGGGGTGGCCAGGATCGAGCTCAGGTCGGCCGGGCGCAGGCTGGCGTCCTGGGCCGCCACCGGGGATGAACGGCGGGAGACGGTGATGCCGTAGGCGAGCGTCGCCGCCACGGTGCACAGCACGACCGCCGCGAACACCGCGTGGCGGCGCCGTCGGTTGCGCCGTGGCGTCGTCGGTTCGGCTGGTGATCTGGTGGTGGCAGTCATGTCGTCCTCCGCAGGGCTGACCATGCAATGGCAAGCGTGACGGCGAGGAGCACGGCCGCCGCCGTCAACGCGGTTTCCACGCCCGCGATCGTCCACAGCGCGCCGAAGAGGAACGAGGCCACGAGCTGACCGAGCGACACGCCGGTCTGGACCAGCGCGAGGCCGGTGGTACGGGCGCCGGCGGGTAGCGCGGCACTGGTGAGTGCGGACAGGACGCCGTCGGTCGCGGCGTAGTACAGGCCGAGGAAACCCAGGCAGCACAGTAACGCGGTCATTCCCCGTACCGGCGAGAGGAGCGTGGCGTAGACGCCCAGCAGGGCCCCGAAACCGCCGAGAAACACCCTGGCCCGTCCGATCCGGTCCGCCAGCCGACCGAGCGGAACCGAGGCGAGCAGGTACGTGCCGGATGTTCCGGCCGCGAGCAGGGGGAACATCGCCGGCGTGATCTCCAGCGTCTGCTGGAGGCGAAGGTAGATGAACGCGTCGCCGATGGTTGCCAGCGCCGGCGCGCAGCCGGCCACCAGGATCCGGCGCAGCCTGCGGTCGGTCACAGCCGTCGCGATGGCACGGGATGTCATCTTCGGTGACACTGCTGGTGACACTGCTGGTGACACTGCTGGTGACACTGCTGGTGACACTGCTGGTGACGATTGGGGTGAGGGCGCCGAAGCCGGGCGTCGGTCGACGAATGACAGCAGGACGGCCACGCCGATCACACCAACGCACGCGCTGACCGCGAAGACCAGGTGGTAGCCCCCGGGAACGGTTGACAGCACGGCGAATGCCGCCACCGGGCCGAGCATCGCGCCGAAGGTGTCCATGGCCCGGTGCACTCCGAAGGCGAGCCCAAGGTCGCCATCGGTGGCGGCCAGTGACAACAGTGCGTCCCGCGGTGCGGTGCGGATGCCCTTACCCACCCGGTCGGCCACGATCGAAGCGGAGACGACCGTGGCCGAGCCGCCGGGCACGAGCAGGGCGAGCCGGGACAGCACCGACAGCGCGTAGCCCGCCGCGGCGACGTCACGGTGTCGTTCGAGGCGGTCCGAAACCACGCCCCCCGCCAGCCGGACCACCGCGGTAACACCCTGGTAGAGGCCATTGACGACACCGACCTGTAACGGACTGAAGCCGAGAGAAAGCACGAGGTACAGCGGCAGGACCGCGGTGACCATCTCGGTGGACAGGTCGGTGAGCAGGCTGGTCATGCCGAGCATGAACACGACCGGGCCGACGGCCAGGCCCACGCGTCCTCGGCGCGACCGGGCCTGATCGGGCGTGGTGCCCGGTGTGTGGGGCGGTGGACCGTCACGCAGCGTTGAGTACAAAGGCTCTTCCCCCTCCGGCCAAGCCGAAGAACCAACTGTCCGTGTTCGCCACAATATTATGGTGGAAATCTTGACAAGTTTATGATCCGGTGTTGGTCGGATGTCAGGCTGTGTGCCGGTAATGGGTTGATTTTCTGATTACCGCCACAACATGTGGCCTCGGCCTGGATATGCAGGGCTATATAGGGTAATTTCTCATAGTCGGGCTCCGGTAGGGGGGTGGCTCGGCGTCCAGGAGGGGCTGCCCCATCCGGAGGTTGGCGCGGTGTGGCGGTGATACCGCGGCAGGCGGGCCACGGCCGGGGGGCTGAGGGTCGAGCATGCCATGCCGATACATCACCGAATGTCGGGCTTCGTCATCCTGGAGGGTAGTGCGCGATCCGCTGACGTTCTTCCGGGGGCGTCTGGGCAGGTAGGAGTCCGGCAGGTGAGCATTTCAAGCCGTGAGGACCCGTTGTCCTCGTTACTGACCGTGCGAAGAGGCGGGGGGTACCGTCAGCTCGTCTCGCCACTGAGCTCACGACTGATCGTCCTGTCGGTAGCGGTCGCGATGCTGATGGCCCTCTCCGTACCGCTGGCATCCCGCGCTCATGCGGCCGACCCGTGCGGTCCTCCGGTCGTCAACCCGATCGCCTGTGAGAACACCAAGACCGGTTCACCGCAGTCGGAGTGGGACACCACCGGCACCGGTGACGACACCATTCAGGGCTTCAGCACCGACATCAGCGTGAACGCCGGCAGCACGGTGCATTTCAAGATCAAAACGAGTGCCAGTGCCTACCGGATCGACATCTATCGCCTTGGTTGGTACGGGGGTGACGGAGCCAGGAAGATGGCCACCGTCAACCACAGCGGCGTACAGAGCCAGCCCGCCTGCCTCTTCTACACCGCCACCAACCTCACCGACTGCGGCAACTGGGCGGAGTCGACATCCTGGGCGGTGCCCGGCAGCGCGGTTTCCGGTGTTTACGTGGCCAAGCTGACCCGTACCGACACTAACGCGGACAATCACATCGTTTTCGTCGTACGAAATGACACGAGCCACTCGGACGTGCTGTACCAGACGTCTGACACCACCTGGCAGGCGTACAACTCCTTCGGTGGAGCGAGTCTCTACCCGGGGCCGATCGGACGCGCATACAAGGTCAGCTACAACCGTCCGTTCACGACCCGTGGCGACGTGCCGGAGGGACGCGACTTCGTCTTCGCCAACGAGTATCCGATGATTCGCTTTCTTGAGCGCAACGGCTATGACGTCTCCTACGCCAGCGGTGTCGACACCGATCGGTACGGCAGCCTGCTGACCAACCACAAGACGTTTCTGTCGGTCGGTCATGACGAGTACTGGTCAGGCCAGCAGCGGGCGAATGTCGAGGCGGCCCGGGACGCCGGTGTGAACCTGGCGTTCTTCAGCGGCAACGAGGTCTACTGGAAGACGCGCTGGGAGCCGAGCACCGAGGGGTCCAGCACCCCGTACC
>NZ_CAUVXO010000028.1:8533-17813 GCF_963555865.1 Protofrankia sp. Cr1 | reverse complement strand
AGTACCTGCAGGACTACGGGACCACAGTCGCGCCGGGTACGACCACGCACCACCTGACGCTCTATCGCGCCGCGAGCGGCGCGCTCGTGTTCGGCGCGGGCACGATCCAGTTCCCCTGGGGCCTGGACGACGTCCACGACGGCACGACGACGGCCGTCAACACCAACATGCAGCAGGCGACCGTGAACCTGCTGGCAGACATGGGCGCGCAGCCGGCGACGCTGATGGCGGGCATGATCGCGGCCACCGCGTCCACGGACCACACACCGCCGTCGATCACCATCACGTCGCCGACCGCCGGCGCGACCGTCACCAACGGCAGTCAGCTGACCGTGACCGGCACCGCGGCTGACAGCGCAGGCGCCGTCGGCGGGGTCGAGGTCTCCATCGACGGTGGTACTAGCTGGCACCCGGCGACCGGCCGCGGGAGCTGGACCTACACCGGGACCGTCCACGGCCTCGGTGCGGTCACGGTCAAGGCCCGTGCAGCCGATGACAGCGCCAACATCTCCGCGCCGGTGACCGTTTCGGTCAATGTCACCTGCCCATGTGTGGTCTTCGGTTCCGCCGCGACGCCGAAGACCCCGGCGGTCACCGACACCAGCGCCCTGGAACTCGGCGTTCGTTTCACCGCCGACGTCGACGGCTGGGTCACCGGAGTTCGGTTCTACAAGGGCAGCGGTAACACCGGTACGCACACCGGCACGCTGTGGTCGGCCGCCGGCACCCAGCTGGCAACCGCCACCTTCACCGGCGAGAGCGCGTCCGGCTGGCAGCAGGTCAGCTTCGCACAGCCGGTACAGGTCACCAAGAACACCGCGTATGTCGCCTCCTACTGGGCGCCCGCCGGGCACTACGCGGCGGACGCGGGCTTCTTCGAGGTGAACGCGGCCGACGCGGTGCCGCTGCACGCGACCAAGGACTCCGCAACGGCCCCCAACGGTGTGTACCGCGCGGGTGGCACCGGGTTCCCGACCAGCACCTACGGTTCCACCAACTACTGGGTGGACCCGGTGTTCACCGATGTCGCTCCACCTGATGTCACCCCACCGTTGGTGACGAGCCAGACGCCGCTGCCCGCGTCGTCCAGCGTGGCGCCGACGGTGACCCCGACAGCGGTGTTCAACGAGCCCGTCCAGCCGGCGACGATCACCTTCACCGTTGCCGCGGGCGGGCAGAACGTGGCGGGAAGCGTCGGATACGACGCGTCGACCAGGACTGCGACGTTCACTCCTGCCGCGGCGCTGGCCGACGGTACGACCTACACCGTGACGGTCAGCGGGGTGCGGGACATCGCCGGCAACGTGCTTGCCGCTCCGGTGACGTGGACCTTCACCACCGTTGTGCAGCCGCCGGTTGACGGTCTGTGCCCGTGCGGGATCTGGTCTGACGCGGCCACTCCGGCGAACATCACCGAAGCCGACGCCAGTGCGGTCGAGCTCGGAGTCAAGTTCCGCTCCGACGAGGACGGAAAGATCACCGGTATCCGCTTCTACAAGGGGCCGGCGAACACCGGCACCCACACCGGCACGCTGTGGTCGTCCACGGGTACCCAGTTGGCCACCGGCACGTTCACCGGGGAGAGCAGCACCGGTTGGGAGACGCTGACCTTCGCCACCCCCGTGAGTATCGTCAAGAACACCACCTATATCGCCTCGTACCACACCACCACCGGTCGGTACTCCACGACGGCCAACCAGTTCGCCTCGGGTGGGGTCGACAATCCTCCGCTGCATGCCCTCGCCAACGGGGCGGACGGGGCGAACGGTGTCTACGTGTATGGCACACACGCCTTCCCGTCGCAGCCGTCAACCACGAACTACTGGGTTGACGTGGTCCTGGCGCTACCACCGGACGTGACACCGCCGACGATTGCCAGCGCGAGTCCGGGTACGGGCGCGAACAGCGTCCCGGCTACCTCCTCGGTGAAGGCGACCTTCAGCGAGCGCGTCACGTCGTCGAGCATCGTGATGAAACTGACCGACGCTCAGAACAACAGCGTCGTCGCATCGACGGTGACCTACGACGTGTCGAGCAAGACGGTGACGCTCGCCCCGACCGCCACGCTGGCGTCCGGTCACAGCTACACCGTCTCCATGTCGGGGGCGAGCGACCCGACCGGCAATACGATGGCGCCGGTATCGTGGTCCTTCACAACCTCGGGCCTGTGTCCGTGCTCGATTTTTGAAACGACGTCCATCCCTGCCACCGTGGATTCCGGCGACACCCAGGGAGTGGAGCTCGGCGTACACTTCACTGCTGATGTCAACGGCTGGGTGACCGGGTTGCGCTTCTACAAGAGCGCGGCCAACACCGGCACCCATGTCGGTACGCTGTGGACGAATAACGGCACGGCGCTCGCGACCGCAACGTTCACGAACGAGAGCGCGTCCGGATGGCAACAGGTGAGTCTTTCCGCGGCGGTCGCGGTTACCGCCGGCACCACCTATGTCGCGTCCTACCATGCTCCGAACGGTCATTATTCGGCGACTGGCGGCATACTGAACACCGCTGTCAACAATGCGCCGCTGCATGCGCCGGACAGTGCAACCGCAGGTGGCAACGGCCTATATCTGTACGGCGCCGGTGGATTCCCCGACCACAGCTTCAACGGTGCCCATTACTGGGCGGACGTGGTGTTCAGCACGACCGCACCACCGGACGTTACACCACCGGCGGTAGCGGTGCGGTCACCTTTGGGTGGCGCGTCGTCCGTGCCGGTGGACGTGACGCCGCAGGCGACCTTCACCGAAGCGGTCACCCCTTCGACGGTCACGATGACCATGTCCAGCGGGGCCGGGTCGGTCTCCGGATCGGCTGCCTATGACGCCGCGACTCTGACGGAAACCTTTACCCCCGCCGCCGCGCTGGCGCCGGGCACTCAGTACACTGTCACCGTCAGTGGGGCCAAGGATGCTGCTGGCAACACGATGTCGTCCACCAACTGGACGTTCATCACAGCCAGCGCATCCAGTCCGACCGGACCGTTCTCGCTTTGGAGTGACTCGACAGTGCCGGGATCCGTCGACGCGGGCGACGCCAACGCGGCGGAGCTGGGTGTGCAGTTCATACCCTCGGTGAACGGTCAGATACTCGGGGTCCGCTTCTACAAGTCGGTGGCGAACACCGGTACGCACACGGGAACGCTGTGGAGCAGCTCCGGTACGGCACTCGCCACCGCTACGTTTACCGGTGAGTCAACTACCGGATGGCAGGAGGTTCACTTCTCGACACCGGTAGCTGTCACAGCGGGTAACACGTATGTGGTCTCGTACCACACCAACGTCGGTCACTACGCTGCCACCGGCGGGTACTTCCTGTCGTCCGGGCTGACGAGCGGGCCGCTTACCGCACCGTCCAGCGGTTCGTCCGGTGGAAACGGTGTGTATACCTACTCGGCTGCCTCGGCGTTTCCCACGGGTACGTATAATGCCGCCAACTACTGGGTCGACGTGGTGTTTGATCCGACCTCGTAACCCCGCGGTCGCGGGGTGATTCGCTGCGGAGTTTGCCGGGTGCGCTCGCGTGCCCGGCAAACCCGTACTGTCATTTTGGGGGGGAAAGCGTTGTCCTTGATCGGCGCCGCCGTCGTCGGTGCGGGGTACTGGGGTCCCAACCTCGTCCGAAACATCCAGGGGAGCTCGGAGTTTCGGCTCAGATGGCTGTGCGACATCGACACCGACCGCGCCCGTGCGGTTGTCGGTTCGTACGGCGATGTCCGGGCTACCGACCGTCTCGATGACATTCTTGATGATCCAGAAGTGCAGGCGGTGGCCATCGCCACGCCGGCCGCCACGCACGTGGACGTTGCCCTGCGGGCTCTGGACGCGGGCAAGCACGTGCTCGTCGAAAAGCCGCTCGCCTCATCGGTGGCGGAGGGCCGCAAGCTGGTCGACACGGCAGAGTCCCGTGGCCTCGTTCTCATGTGCGACCACACCTACTGCTACACGCCGGCGGTCATGAAGATCCGCGAACTCGTCCGGTCCGGCACTCTCGGCGAGATCCAGTATGTCGACTCGGTGCGCGTCAACCTCGGTCTTGTTCAGCGCGACGTCGATGTGATCTGGGATCTTGCCCCGCACGATTTGTCGATCTTTGATTTCATCCTGCCGGACGGGGTGACGCCCGAGGCTGTGACGGCTACCGGCGCCGACCCGATCGGCGCGGGCAGGGCCTGTGTCGGCTACCTGTCGATGGCGCTGTCCAACGGTGCGATCGCCCACACCCATGTGAACTGGCTTTCGCCGATCAAGGTTCGGACGGTGATCGTCGGCGGTTCGCGGCGGACCCTTGTCTGGAATGACCTCAACCCCGCGCAGCGCCTGTCGATCTATGACCGTGGGGTCGATCTCGCGGAAGCCGACGTGCTGGAAAGTGAGAGCAGGCGGAACATGATGATCTCCTATCGCAGTGGCGACATGAT
Source organism: Protofrankia sp. Cr1 (assembly GCF_963555865.1). Lineage (NCBI taxonomy): Bacteria > Bacillati > Actinomycetota > Actinomycetes > Frankiales > Frankiaceae > Protofrankia > Protofrankia sp. Cr1. The sequence continues at coordinate 13,390 of NZ_CAUVXO010000028.1, read as the reverse complement.
CGCCCCTGCGCTGGCCGAGCGGGAAGCGCTGAGCACCGTGATGACCCAGTGGGCGACGGCTATCGACACTGGGAACCCGCCCGCGACCGATGGTCGCGCCGGCCTGCGGGTCCTGGGAATGCTCGAAGCGGCGTCGCGCAGTCTGCGCTCGGGCGGCGCCCGCGTCCCGCTGCTGGAGGTCGCCCGATGACCGGGGCCGCGGACAGCGTCGCAGTTCCCGCAGGCGTCGCAGTTCCCGCAAGCGCCGCAGTTGACCTTGCCGGCACCCGGTGCCTGGTCACCGGTGGCGCCGGCACGATCGGTTCGACCGTTTGTGATCAGCTTGTCGAGGCGGGCGCGGCCGAGATCGTGGTGCTCGACAACCTGACGCGCGGCCGCGAGGCCAACCTTGCGACCGCCATGAGTTCCGGGCGGGTGCGCCTGGTCAACGGTGACATCTGCGACCGTGCGCTGCTGGCGGAGCTGATGCCCGGTACCGACGTCCTGTTCCACCTCGCCGCCATCCGGATCACCCAGTGCGCCGAGGAACCGCGGCTGGCGCTCGAGGTACTCGTCGACGGGACCTTCGACGTCCTGGAAGCCGCGGTCGCCGCCGGTGTACGCAAGGTGGTGGCCTCGTCGTCGGCATCGGTGTACGGCCAGGCGTCGGCGTTCCCCATCTCTGAAGATCATCATCCTTATCACAACGACACGATCTACGGCGCGGCGAAGGTCTTCAACGAAGGTCTGCTGCGCAGCTTCCATGCCATGTACGGCCTTGACTACGTCGCGTTGCGGTATTTCAACGTGTACGGGCCGCGCATGGACGTCCACGGCGTCTATACCGAAGTCCTGGTGCGGTGGATGGAGCGGATCGCCGACGGCGAGCCGCCGCTCATCCTCGGCGACGGCACGCAGACCATGGACTTCGTGTTCACCACGGATATCGCCCGGGCCAACCTGGCGGCGGCGCAGACGGACGTCACCGATGAGGTCTTCAACGTCGCATCCGGCGTCGAGACCTCGTTGCGCGAGCTTGCCGAGGCCTTGGCCGCGGTGATGGACGCCGGTCATCTCGGCCTGGAGTACGGACCTGCGCGTCGGGTGAATCCGGTGGCCCGCCGTCTCGCGGACACCTCCGCAGCCGCGTCCCGGCTGGGTTTCAAGGCCGAGGTCGGCCTCGCCGACGGTTTGGGGCAGCTGGTGCAATGGTGGCGCGAGGCGCGGCCGGAGCTCACCTCATGAGCTCCCCGCCGCCGCTCCCACGTCCGCGCGAGCTTGTGGTGTGCAGCTCCGGTACGTCCTGGGACGGGATCTGGTTCCCGATGCGGCATGTTGCGCTGCATCTGTCCCGCCAGATCCCGGTGTTGTGGGTCGACCCGCCGATCTCTTACCTCACACCGCTGAAGGACCGCAACACCGCCGCTGCCCTGCGTCGTCCCCGGCTGCGCGTGGTCCAGCCGGGAATCATCAGGCTGACGCCGGTCACTCCGCCCGGGGTGAGTCGTCCGATCATGCGGGAAGCGGCGCGACTGGCCGCCCGGGACGCCGTCCGGCGGGCCCTGCGCCGGATCGGTGCGACGGTTCGCGCGGTCATCGTGGACTCCCTCGCCGACATGCTCGATGTCGCTCCCGGCGCGCGCCGGGTCTTCTACGGCACCGATGACTTCGTCGCCGGTGCCGAGCTGATGGGCGTGTCCAGACCATGGCTGGAGCAGGCCGAGCAGCGTCAGCTTGCCAAGGCACATGTGGTTGTGGGGGTCTCCCCGGTGCTGGTGGACCGGTGGCGGGCCATGGGCACCGAGCCGGTGCTGGTGCCCAACGGTGTCGACGCCGGTCACTTCGCGGACTGCGACAACGCGCCGCTGCCGCAGGACGTGCACCTTGCGTCCCCGATCGCGGGCTTTGTCGGGCACCTCTCCGACCGTATTGATCTGACCCACCTGGAGGCCGTGGCCGATCGGGGCATCTCCATCCTGCTCGTCGGGCCCCGGCAGGCGACATTCGAGATCAAGCGTCTGGATGCGCTGCTGTCGCGGCCCAACGTGGAGTGGGTGGGTCCGAAGGCGTTCGCGGACCTGCCATCCTACTTGCGCATGATCGATGTGGGGCTGACGCCGTACACCGACTCAGCCTTCAACCAGGCCAGCTTCCCGCTCAAGACCCTTGAGTACCTGGCCGCGGGCCGGGGCGCGGTGAGTACCGATCTGCCCGCCAGCCGGTGGCTGGACACCGATCTGCTCAGTATCGGCGCGAGCCCGCCGCGGTTTGCCGAGGCGACCGCCGCGGCGCTGGACGTGGTCCGCACCGATGGCCTGGCGGCTGCCAGGCGAGCGTTTGCCCTCCAGCATGACTGGGCGGCCCGCACGGCGGAGCTCGCGCAGCTGTGCGGCCTGCCGCCGGGGCCTGCCGGTGATCTCGCGGGTGTCGCGGCGATCGCCTCGTTGAAGGGAGTCGACCGATGAGTGCGATTCCGGTGATGACGCCCTGGCTGGGCGAGCAGGAGGCGCAGGCGGCGGCGGACGCGGTCCGGTCGGGATGGGTGGCGCAGGGGCCGCGGGTCGCCGAGTTCGAGGGTGCGTTTGCCGACCGTCTCGGCGGCGGCGAGGCGGTCGCGGTGTCGTCCTGCACGACCGCGCTGCATCTCGCGCTGGTGCTGTTGGACATCGGCCCCGGTGACGAGGTGGTGGTGCCGTCCCTGTCGTTCATCGCCACCGCGAACGTCGTCCGCTATGTCGGCGCCACTGTTGTGTTCGCCGACGTCGAGGCGTCCACCGGCAACATCACGCCAGCCACGGTGGCTCCCGTCCTCACCGGCCGCACCCGGGCGGTGATTGCCGTGCACCAGGGCGGGGTACCCGCCGATGTGGACGGGGTTTCCCAGCTGTGCGGGCCGCGCGGTGTCGCGGTGATCGAGGATGCGGCCTGCGCCGCCGGGTCGACGATGAACGGTCGGTCGGTCGGCGCGGGCGCACCGCTTGCGGCCTGGTCGTTCCATCCGCGCAAGCTGCTCACCACCGGTGAGGGGGGCATGCTCACCACCACCGACCCCGCCTGGGCCGCGCGTGCCCGGCGGCTGCGCGAGCACGGGATGAACGTGAGCGCGGCCGAGCGGCACCGCAGCCGAGCGCCGGTGTTGGAAAGCTATGTCGAGACCGGTTTCAACTACCGGATGACCGACATCCAGGCCGCGGTCGGGCTGGTCCAGCTGGCAAAACTCGACGCGATGGTCGACCGTCGCCGTTTCCTTGCCGAGCGTTACCAGCGGTTGCTTGCTGCGATCCCAGGGATGGTGACCGTAGCTGACCCGCCGAACGGGACAACGAACTACCAGAGCTTCTGGGTCGTGCCGCCGAGGTCAGCGGTCAGTCGCAACGAGCTGCTCGCTGCGCTGGCCGAGCGTGGGATTTCGGCGCGACGTGGCATCATGGCCTCCCATCTGGAACCCGCCTATGGGGGGCATCGCCGTGACGATCTTCCCGTCACCGAATGGCTGACCGAGCAGTCACTCATTCTGCCGCTGTTCCACACGATGACCGAGCAACAACATGATCGTGTGGTCGAGGCTCTGCTGGACATCACCGCTGGTGGCGGTGCGGGCGGTGCGGGTGCGGGTGCGGATCTGGCGGATGCCGCGCTCGGACAGGGTGTGCGCAGACCGTGAGGATCCTGGTCTATCCCCACATGATGGAGATCGGGGGAAGTCAGCTCAACGCGGTGGAGCTCGCCGGGGCGGTGCGGGACCTCGGCCATCAGGTGACGGTCTTCGGGGTGCCGGGTCCGCTTGTCGACACGGTTCGTGATCTTAAGCTTGACTATGTCGCGTCTCCGAAGCCGGGGCGTCGGCCGTCGCCCAGGGTGATGAGCGCGCTGTGCCAGGTGGTGCGCGAGCGCCGGATCGACCTGGTACACGGCTACGAGTGGCCGCCCGCGTTGGAGGCGTTCTTCGGGCCGCGGACGAGGATGGGCGTGCCGGCGTTCGCCACGGTGATGTCCATGGCGGTCGCCCCGTTCCTGCCCGCGACCATGCCCCTGGTGGTGGGCACCGAGCTGATCGGCGAGTCCGCCCGGGCCGCCCGGCGCGGTCCGGTCGACCTCATCGAGCCACCGGTCGACGTGCGTCTCAACGCCCCGGAGGCGGTTAGCGACGCTGCGCTCACCCAGCTGCGAGCGCGTTTCGATCTGGATCCGGCTAACCTCCATGTGGTCGTCGTGTCACGGTTGGCAACCGAGCTGAAGCTGGAAGGACTCCTGGCCGCGGTCGACGCGGTGGCACGGCTGGCGGCGGACATGCCGGTTCGGCTGGTGGTTGTCGGTGACGGCCCCGCGCGGGACCAGCTTGCCGCGCACGTCGCGCGGGTCGGCGCCGTCCGGGGCCGACAGGTGGTCGTGCTCACCGGTGAACTTACCGATCCACGCCCCGCCTACGCCCTCGCCGACATCTCGATCGGCATGGGCGGGTCGGCCCTGCGGGCGTCAGCTTTTGGCAAGCCGCTGGTGGTCCAGGGCGAGGGCGGCTTCTTCGAGCTGCTGACTCCCGACAGCGTGGCGACCTTTCTCTGGCAGGGCTGGTACGGCATCGGCGAGGGCGACCGGATCAGCGGTGCGCGCAGACTGGTCAAGATCCTTGCGCCGTTGCTCGCCGACGCGGACCGTCGTCGTCAGCTGGGTGATTATGGTCGCGAGCTGGTGACGCAACGTTTCTCGCTGGAACGCGCGGCTCGCGTCCAAGAGGCGCTGTACACCCGGACGCTGGCAACCGGCGCCAGCCGGCCGGACGTGCGCACACTCGGGGTCAGCGCGGCCGGCCTGTTCGCCCACGAGGTGCGACGGCACTATGACCAGCTGCGCGGGCAGGCGGCGTTGGACGACTTCAAC